>JAOZNY010000253.1 GCA_029933565.1 Bacteroidales bacterium | reverse complement strand
GCCTCGTAAATATCAAGAAAATCGTATTGACCTAATAAGGCATAATGTGATAGGAATTTAACCTCCGGGCAATTGTGCTTTACAGTAGTATACCCAGAGTCGTGACTCGATTTTGCCCTGTCTTCTTATTGCTTTGAAGCCTGTGGGGCAAGTTTAGTAAGTAGGATGTAAGTTTGCAAGGCTTTAATATTTAAGATATAAGCCATAAAGGTACGAAATTGAAATGAAGAAATCAAGTTGATTATTGAACAGAAAAAGCCTGATCTTTACTGTTTGGGATATTAATTGGCTTTGTTTTTACTGCGTTTTTTCTTCCCAAAAATATTATCAAAAAACTTTTGGACTTTATTTCTTTCTTCTTTTGGTTTTTCAATGTCTTGACTTTTTTTGTCGTCAGTATCATTTGGTTCAGTTCCAATAAACCTATTAAATGCTCCTGTAACTCCCTTTTCCCAAAAAGCATCGCAGTCAATTGCTACTGTTGTTTCTGCTGCAAAACTAAAATTAGTTATGTATTTTCTTTTTAGTGAAGATTGTTTTTCAATGGATGAAATAATTTCTCCTGAAATCGGTAAAGCCAATGACGACCCACTTCCCAGTCCACCTCTGAAATGCATTTTTGGAGAACGAGCCCCAACCCAGGTACCTAATACAATGCTTGGAGTGTAAGAAATAAACCATGCATCGCTATAATTTTGGGCAGTACCTGTTTTACCCGCGAGGTCAGTTTTAATGCCATAGGTATTTCTCATTCTAATGCCTGTTCCTTCATTAATGGCCAATTCAAGCATTGCTGTTATTTGTTCGCTGGTTGTTGAAGTTATTATTTTCGACTTCTCAACTCCTTTGTTTTCATAAATTATCTGTCCGTTGGCATCAGTTATTTTCTCAATCATAATAAGTTCATCAACTAAAAAACCATTATTTGCAAAAGAGCCATAGGCTTTCACAATGTCGTAAAGCGATGCATCTAAAGCGCCAAGAGCCAATGAAGGGGTTTCCTCGTAAGGTGCATCCAATCCAAGCCGACGGCAGGTATTGGCAACTTCTTCATGCCCTGTTTCAAAGTATAAGTCAACTGTTGGTAGGTTTAATGAATGTGAGAGAGCATACCACATTGCTACTTTCATTTCTTCGCTGTGGCTTTTGTCGTAGTTCTCCGGTTTCCAATTTTCGTAGTCCTCGTATTCTTTTAAACTATTATCAAAATAATTGCATGGTTCAAAACCGGCTTCTAAGGCAGCAGTATAAATAAACGGCTTTATTGTTGATGCCATTTGTCGTTCAGCAAGAATAAGATCGTAGGGCAGATACCTGAAATTGTTGCCTCCTGTCCATACCAAAACTGCTCCGGTATTTGGGTCGGTGGCAAGTACCGCAGCATTTAACATCTTATAATAATGCCATAAACTATCAGCTTTGCTTATGTTTTGGGTTTCAATTCCATTAAAAGTTAAAATAGCTCTATTTTCTTTCTTTTTCCAGTCACTATCTAAGTTTTTTATTTTTTCCCATTTCTTTCTTGTTCCATATTGAGCAAGTTCTTTATCAAGTAAAACCTGCATGCGGCTAATTTGTTTAAGGGCTGCTTTATTGGCAATTTTTTGAAGTTTAATATCAATTGTGGTATAAATTCTTAATCCATCTTTTTTTAAGCTATAGGGTTTGTCTTGTGAATTTTGTAGATCTTCAAGAATGGCATTGGCACGTTTTTTAACCTGATAGACAAAGTAGCCTGCTTCTGATTCCAGTTGGTAATTTGTGTAGTTTAAATCAAGAACTGACTCTTTGAGTTTATTAGCCTTTTCTACTGTAATAAAATCTTCGTTTGCCATTAAATCTAATACCTGATTACGTCTATTAGTGGCATGGTCGGGATGAAGACGAGGGTTGTAATATGTGTTTGCCTTTAACATTCCTACTAAAACTGCTGACTCCTCTACTTTGAGATCGATTGCATTTTTGTCAAAATATCTTTTAGCTGCCGCTTGAATTCCATAAACTTCTTCACCAAAAGGTACAGAGTTAAGATAAAGCAAAATAATTTCTTCTTTTGAGAGAACGTCCTCCATGCGGGAAGCAATAATGGCTTCTTTAACTTTGCTAACAGGCATGGAAAGGAAACTATGGCTATTGCGACCATAAAGATTTTTTACCAACTGTTGTGTAATTGTGCTTCCACCTCCAGAACTTTTGTTACCAAGTAGGATAGTCTTAAAAAACACCCGCAAATAACTTCTGCTATCAATACCCTGATGCTCAAAGAAACGCTTATCTTCAGTAGCAATTAAAGCATCTACAAGATTTTGAGGCGTTTCTTCCCAACTAATATTTGTACGGTTTTCTGCAAAGTATTTCCCAATTAGGTTGCCGTTATTTGAAAGCACCAAAGATGCCTGCTCATTTGTAATACCAATTAAATCTTGTTTGTCGGGTAAGGGACCAAAAATACCGATATAAACAGATCCTAGAAAAAGTCCCAGAAAAAGTAGACTAAGAATGAAGAATCCAACTAAATATTTTAACAGGCGTTTAACCCACATAAAGTTTCGCATTTGTTCTAAAATTCAACGTACCAAATAAATATATCGTATATCTCGGAGCATTAATTTATGATTAATTTGCTAATAAATATTCGTCATTGCGAAAAGCAAACACTGACTTTGTTGTTTGATACCATATTTTACCATCGAGTGGCAATCTCAATCGTAATAGGGATAATCATGGAGATTGCCGCGCTGCGCTCGCAATGACGTTCAAACTTTTTCAGCATCTTAGTTTAAAATAATAAATAGGAAATGCATAGGCTGAAGTCCTCCATTAACACTGCTGTCATGTCGACCGTAGTGGAGACATCTCCTGAGGATCAACTACTTACTTAGGAGATTTCTCCACTCCCATTCTTCGCTATCGCTACGAATTGTCGGTCGAAAAGACAGCGAGAATAAAAAAAGCCGACTTGATTAACAAGCCGGCTTTTCTGTTTTATATTAGAACTACTAATAGTCTGAAAAATCCATGTCAGCAAGACGCTTATAATAATTATAGCGCCATTTTGCATTCTTAAGGGCATAAGCCTGAAGTTCTTTTGCCCTTTCAGGGAATGACTTCTTAAGAGATAAGAAACGAACCTCCAAGTCAAGGAATTCCTGATATTTATCCCAATTTGGTTCTTTCGAATCCAGTTGGAAAGGATTTTTACCTTCTTTCTCCAAACGTGGATCGTAGCGATAAAGATTCCAATAACCTGACTGAACAGCAAATTTCTCTTCTGCCTGCGATTCGGCCATGGTATTTCTCAGTCCGTGAGCAATACATGGTGAGTAAGCAATTATTAGTGATGGTCCGGGGAATGCTTCCGCTTCTTTAAGTGCTTTGAAATATTGATTCATATTTCCTCCTAAAGCAACCTGTGCTACATAAACGTAACCGTAAGTCATGGCAATTGCACCAAGGTCTTTTTTACGAACCTCTTTACCCGAAGTAGCAAATTTTGCCACCGATGCTGTTGGCGTTGCTTTGGATGACTGACCACCGGTATTTGAATAAACCTCGGTGTCCAATACCAAAATGTTTACATCCTCGCCTGAGGCTATTACGTGGTCAACACCACCAAAGCCAATGTCGTAGGCCCAGCCGTCACCACCAAATATCCAAACCGACTTCTTGATAAAATACTGCTCAAGAGCCATAAGTTGTTTAGCGAGGTCATCAGTTTTATCTTTAAGAACTGCACTAACTTGTGCTGATGCTTCTTTGGAGGCCTCACCGTTTTCTTTGTTGTCAATCCAAGCCTGGAAGGCTGCTTTTCTTTCTTCGTCAATTCCGTTGGCCAAAGCTTCGTTCATCAACCTTTCGATGCGATCACGCATTTGGTTAACACCCATCGACATACCTAAACCGTACTCAGCATTGTCTTCGAATAATGAATTTGCCCAAGCTGGTCCTTTACCTTCTTCATTG
>JAOZNY010000455.1 GCA_029933565.1 Bacteroidales bacterium | reverse complement strand
GACGATATCCGTAAATCGATGGAAGAGGCATCAGGTATTGATTTGTCTTCATTTTTCAATCAATGGGTAAACAGAACCGGGGCACCAGAACTTGCAATTACAAATATCAAAAATGATGTTTATGCAGGAAAATATCGCATTGCCATCACTCTTGAGCAAAAGCAGGAAGAAGATGTTTTTAATGTTGACATCCCAATAAATATTGCCACCGAAGATGGTGTTGAGAGTTTTGCCTTTAGCATGGATAAAAGGGAACAGCAATTCCAAATTTCGCTAAACAGCAAACCTTTAAAACTGGTTATCGATCCTCAATACGATATATTTAGAATACTCGACCCAAGCGAAGTTCCTCCTGCCCTTTCAAAAATTTGGGGAAGCGATGATAATATAATTATCCTTCCTTCAGATGCAAATAAAGAACAATTGGCTATTTATGAGAAATTCGCCAAGCAATGGCAAGATACTGACAACGATAACTTTTTGATTAAATACGATAAAGATTTTCAAGAAATTCCAAAAGACCAAACGGTATGGATTATTGGTTTTGAAAATAAGTTTGCCAAAGAACTCAATCAGCAATTAGGCGATTACAATTCAAGTTTAAGCAACGATTCGGTAAAGTTTGGAGCAAAAGAACTCCCGAAAAAGGGAAATGGTTTTATTTTTACATTGTTTAAAACCGATGACGTTAATAATCAGAACATCTTCATTTCATTCGACAATGAGGCTTCCATTGCCGGACTAATCAGAAAACTACCTCATTACGGAAAATATTCCTATCTGGCTTTTAATGGCGACGAACCAACAAATATTGCAAAGGGAATGTGGCCTGTACTAAACTCACCTTTGGTGAAAGTATTTGATAAGGATGTTCAAAATATTTCAGTAATTGAGAATCGCGAAGCACTTGCTACACTAAAACCTGTATTTTCTGAAAAAAGGATGATGAATGACATTAAGTTTCTTGCATCTGAAGAAATGAAAGGCAGAGGATTGGGAACTCCCGAGATTGACCAGGCAGCCGATTA
>JAOZNY010000252.1 GCA_029933565.1 Bacteroidales bacterium | reverse complement strand
GGTAATAATTTATATCAGGCTTTTATGCCTCGAAATAGGTTGAAAACTAGAATTTATTTTTTTACTTCTGCTTTTCCTTTTCTTAGGAGTCTCACAAGTTTCAGACTAAGATCAGTAAAAATTATTCCGGCATGTGCATTCCTTTCGATATGATAAATTGCATGGTTCAGCAGTTCGTAAATATCCTGCCGATTGGCAGAATTTATATAAGGGGCAAAACTCTTTGTAAAATCCAACTCTTCACCAACTGTTTTTATTGCATATAACTGCTTGCTATTTGCCATAATACTGTTGTGTACCACCAGTAAACCATAATTAAGAAAGCTCTTTTGTCTTTCCCTGCCTATGCGTGCCAGTTCCTGATTAAAGGCAAAAAGTTCAGTATGAGTTTTTGGCACAAAACATAACCTAAGCCATTGCCTGAACTTTAAAAAATTATCATTTACACTTTCTTTATTTGTAAATTGAGTTAATGCTTCATTCCAGTTTCCTTTGGCAATTTTTGCGATACCGGATAAATTTTGTTCATTTTCAACTTCAGGTTTTAATTTACGCAGTGCTATTTCAATATCTGCATCATTAATTTTATTGAATTTAACAAGTTGAGCCCTTGACCTTACAGTCGGGATTATCAATTCATACCTTTCGGCAACTAGCAAAATTAAAGTGTTGGAAGGTGGCTCTTCAAAGGTTTTTAGCAGTTTGTTGGAGGCTTCCATATTCATCCTTTCGGCTAACCAAAGAATAACAACCTTAAAATTGGCCTCATAGGGTTTCATACTCATCTTGCCGACAACATCCTTAGCATCCCTAACATTTATCAGCCCTTGTTTGTTACCAACACCTAAAGCAGAATGCCAGGCACTTTTGGTGGCATACGAATCGCATTTACTTAAATATTTGCGCCATTCCTTCAAAAAAAGTACTGACTCTGGTTTTTTTATACTATCCCTGCTAGTTGTTGGAAAATAAAAAAATAGGTCAGGATGAGAGTACTTTTCAAATTTAATACATGAAGGACATATTCCGCAACTGTCGGTTTCAGTTCTGTTATTGCAGTTAATGTACTGTCCGTAGGCAATGGCCATTGGTAAGGTGCCACTTCCCTCCGGCCCCAGAAACAGTTGAGTATGAGCAATTCTTCCATCTTTTATCCCTTTTCTTAAACGGGATTTAACCTCCTCCTGACCAATTACATCTTTAAACTGCATTAAAATATTTTAGGCTGACAAATTTAAAAAAAATAGCCGCTAATGCGCTAATAATTATTTGTGGTTTTATTGGGTTAGCCACTAATGTACTTATGCTATTTATTCGTGAATTGACGACCATGATTTTTTGCCGCTAATGCGCTAATAATTATTTGTGGTTTTGTTGGGTTAGCCACTAATGCACTAATGCTATTTATTCGCGAATTAGTGGCAATAATCTTTTTCAAATAAATATCCACTTAGTTAAAAAATGAAGACCATTCCAAATGCTGAAACCCACTTGTTTGTAGTTCAAATTTTTTCTTGAGTTCTGCTATTGATGGATGGAAGCCATATTCCCAGGGAGCGACTAAAACCTCTTTTTTCAAGATTTTGCCATTTGAGAATTTTATTTCCACCCGTGAGGGAAGTTTTGCCGGAAAAGCATCAGAATATTTATCTTCGGCAGTCAGAGTTATTTTATCAATTAAAGACAAAACAGAACTATTACCTAAATTATTTTTTTGGAAATAACCGGGGCTAAGCCTACCAAAAACAAGCATTAATGCTACCGCAAAAGGTAAATGGAACTGTGCTTTAACAGTATTATCAGGATATTTTTCATCCACCAAATCCAAGGCCCTCGAAAATGTAAATATCTTTATTTCTTTTATTTCACCTAAATTAAATTCTTTATTATCCCTAATCTCCTCAGTAGCCTTAATGGCAGAATGTAACCAACGGCAACAGGCATAGGGCTTAAAATAATTTGATTCGATCAACAAAGACTCACCCAGATTAGAAAGGAAAATATCTATACTATAATCATCGTGGGCATCAACAAAAAGAAAAGGTCCCGAAAATCCATCTTTGGCCATCAGTGCACTTTGCAAACCCGATTGAACAGCCCAGGCAACACCTTCCTTCGACATTGATCCGGTGCTGACGTCAGTTGAACCTCCCAGCATTGCAGGCGAAAGAACAGCAGCATTACTCAGTGAATGGGAAATTTTATCGCTGCTCAAACCCAATAAATATGCCGCCGTTGCAGCACTTGCTATTGCTGCCCACCTCCCAGTGGAGTATGTGGTAATCTTTTCAGCAACCCTCGACATACTGAATCTGGTACCAATTTCGTAGCCAATTGCCACCGACTTTAAAATTTCATCAGTACTTTTATTAAGGCTTTTCCCTAAGACTAAAGAAACCGGAACAACGGCACTTGCAGGATGCCCCACTGCTTTACGATGTCCTTCGTCGAAATCGGTTGAACTTATGGCAAGTGCATTGTAAAAAACTGAGCCTAAAAGTGATGACCCCTTATTAGTTCCCCAAATTTCAAAGTCACCTTTACCAAAAAACAACTCCCTACTTGTAAATGCCGTTTTAAAAGCATCGGTTTTTATACCACTAAAAGCAGTGCCGTAAGTATCGGCAGTTACACTTGCAATGTGGTCAAGGGTTTTTGCATCAACTTTCATATTTTTAAAACCATGAATAAATTCTGCTATTTCAGTAAGTTTGGGTGCTTTATCTTTTAGCTTAGTCATTATCTTTCATTTTTTATTCCACTGATTCATGGGCAACTAACTTTATTTTCAGCCCCTGACTAAAGTCAGGGGTAACTCATTGCTGTTTTCTTACTCATACAACAAATACCCAACAGCCAACTTAGTAAATTCCTCTACTTGTTTACGTTGCCAGGTTCTGCCTTGCCCAAGTTCTTTAGCCATAATTTTAGCCACAACTGGAGCTGCTTCAATTGCTGCTCTGGCATCGAGAAATAGCAAACGTATTCTTCGCGCCAAGAAATCTTCAATATTACAAGCCATTTCATTTCTAACCGCCCAAACAATTTGAGCCTTTACGTAAGAATAAGATTCAACCACCTTTTCGCCCATTTTGGCATCTTTATCAATTATTGACCTTACTTTCAAAGCGTCGGACCCATACCACCTCAAGTGGTCATTTTCATCTGCCCCAAGCATATAGCCATGGAGTTGAGTTTGCTCTGTAACAGATTGCCTTTCTTTGAGGTTTCCCATCATTGCAGCATTATTTACAGCATCCTCTCCTATCTTCCTGTAAGTAGTCCACTTACCACCTATTATGCTAACCAATCCGGCAAGGCTAATATTAATTTGATGCCCCCTTGAAATTTCCTTGGTTTCCTTACCTTCCTTTTCGGGAGCAGCCAATGGCCTCAATCCCGCATAAATACTTAATACATCTTTTTTTGTTGGTGCGGAAACCAAATATTGTTTACAGGTATCAAGGATAAAATCTATTTCTTCATCCAAAGCCCTGGGTTCCAAAGAAGTTTCTTTTACTGGGGTATCAGTTGTACCCAAAATAACTTTATTATGCCAGGGAACTGCAAACAACACCCTACCATCAGATGTTTTAGGAATCATCAGAGCGGTATCGGAACCCAGAAATTTCTTATCCACAACCAGATGAACTCCCTGCGATGCAACAATGGTTTTTTCAGATGTGGGGTCATCCATCTTAATAATATCGTCGGCAAAAACACCAGTAGCATTAATAACCACACGGGCTTTTATTTTATACTCCTCAACGCTTAGCATATCCTTAACCAATACACCTTTCACCATGCCCGACCTGTTTTTTCTCAGACTGGTAACTTTCATATAATTAATTGCAAGCCCACCATTATCAACAATAGTTTGGGCAAGTGTAATTGCTAAACGCGAATCGTCGAACTGTCCATCAAAATACTTAACCCCGCTATTCAATTCCTTTTCAAGTAGATTTGGAATCTTGTCAAGAGAATCTTCTTTACTAATATATTCCGAATCGCCAAAGCCATATTT
>JAOZNY010000053.1 GCA_029933565.1 Bacteroidales bacterium | reverse complement strand
ATTAGTGCATTAGTGGCAAAAAAATTATGGCCACGAATTCACGAATAAAAAATATTAGTGCATTAGTGGCATAAGAATAAATTAAAATGCTGAAAGCAACAACTCCAGGTCTTGATAAGGAAGATTATACTTTTTGCCTATGGATTTGTTTGTAAGGATGCCGTTGTAAACATAAATACCTTTACAGAATGCATGATCTTGTTTTAGCATATTTTCGACACCTCCAAAATCTGAAATACGTAACAAAACAGGCGTAAGATAATTGCTCAGAGAGTAGGATGCAGTGTGGGGAACTCTTGAAGCAATATTTGGAACACAATAATGTGTTATTCCATGTTCCTGATAAACAGGGTGTTCGTGAGTTGTTAAACGTGAGGTTTCAAAGCACCCACCCTGATCGATGCTAACATCAACAATAACAGAACCTTCATTCATTTGTTTAAGCATCTCTTCACTCACCATATAGGGTGAAGTTTCGTCGTGAGTGTGTTTGGCAGCAATAACTACATCGGCACTCTTAATGGCTTTTTGTAAAACCTTGGGTTGTAAAACAGATGTAAATACCCGTGAACCTAGTGATTTCTGAATGTCGCGAAGTTTATAAATTGTATCGTCAAATATTTTTACCGAAGCACCCAATCCAATAGCCGTACGCGCAGCATATTCTGCAACAGTACCTGCTCCAATAATTACTACTTCACTGGGGTTAAGCCCTGGAAATCCTCCCAGCATCTTGCCTTTTCCGTATGTTAAATTGCTTAAATGTTCGGCAGCAATTATAATGGCAGTATTGCCTACAATTTCGCTCATTGACTTGATTACCGGAAAGCTGCCCGACTTATCTTTTATGTATTCGTAGCCAATTGCCTTGGCTTTTTTGTTGACTATTTTTTCAAAATACTTACTACTTCTGTTTGCCAAAAAAACCGAGGAGAAAATAGTTTTCCCCTTTTCCATCATTTCAATTTCGTTATAGTCAGGTGGTGAAATCTTAATAATAATTTCTGACTTATAAACTTCTTCAATCGAATCAGTTAAAACTGCACCTGCTTCGGCATATTGAGAATCAGAGAAATGTGCCTGCTGACCAGCACCTCGTTCAATAATTACTTCATGGCCGTTTTCGACTAAAAGATTAACCGATTCGGGCACTAGCGGAACCCTATTTTCGTTGGGTGAAAGTTCTTTGGGAATGCCAATTTTTAGACTTTTCTTTTTGCTCGCAGTGGCTAGTTTTTCCTCCAAAGGCATTAATTGTCCTTGCTGCGAGAATTTTATAAAACTTCCTTGTTTTTCTTCCATTAGCCTTAAGTACTAGGTTTAGTCTTCAGGTGAACGGATTTCGTAACTTATTTTTCGTTCCCCATCACCTGATTCTTCAATAGAAATATATACGAAGGATGGTGGTAAAAGTTCCGTAATGAGTTCAGGCCACTCCAGAAAACAATAATTGTTGCTGTAAATATATTCCTCGTATCCAATATCAAATACTTCCTCAATCTTTTTAATCCTGTAGAAATCAAAATGATAAATACTGTCATCACTTGAAGTGAAGTATTCGTTAATAATTGAAAATGTAGGACTGTTTACTTCGTCAATAACATCCAGAGTTTTGCAAAATGCTTTAATAAAAGTTGTTTTACCGGCACCCATTTTGCCATAAAATGCAAATACATTCAGGCCTTTAGTAGCCTCAAGAATACTTTTGGCAATGCCAGGTAAACTTTCAACATCCTTTGCAAAAAAATCCCCTTTTATCATCTTTTTGAACTTAATGTGATAATCGGAATCATTACTTCTTCCATCGATAATCCACCATGCTGAAAAGTATCTTTATAATAATTAACATAGTAGTTATAGTTGTTTGGGTAGGCAAAAAAATCACCCGGATGCGCGAAAACCCATTTTGTATTGACATTTAATTTGGGAAGAAAGAACTTTTCAGGATCTTTCACTTCAAATACATGCTTGGGATTGTATTGGGCAAGGCTTTTTCCAAATTTATACCTAAGATTAGTATTTACGCTTCTGTCGCCAACAATTTTTACAGCATTTTGTACCATTTGCGATCCATGGTCGGTTGTAATGTAAAGTGTGACATTTTTGTCGGAGAGGTATTTAATTATATCAAACAGCGATGAATGTTCAAACCAAGTTTTCATCAACGATCGGTATGCAGGTTCATCATTTGCCAGTTCGCGAATCATTTCCATTTCGGTACGCGCATGCGAAAGCATATCAACAAAATTATACACAATAACGTTAATGTCGTTATTCATTAAGTTTGCGATGTTCTCACTTAATTTCTTGCCTGCATCTTGTTTAAGGATTTTGTTGTACGACACTTTTAAGTCCTTCCCATGTCGCTTCAGTTGTTCTTCAAACAATTCTCTTTCAAACTGATTTTTGCTGCCTTCTTCATGCTCCTCAGTCCACCAGTTAGGATATTTGTTTCTTATTTCGTTTGGCATTAAGCCAGAAAATAAAGCATTACGTGCATATTGAGTTGTTGTTGGTAAAATGCTGTAATAAATTTCATCCTTTTCTACCCTAAAGTATTCTTCAATCATTGGCTGTATTGCTTTCCACTGGTCGTACCTTAGGTTATCAATTAAAAGAAAGAAAACTTTTTTGTTGTTGCTTAAATTTGGAAGTACTTTTTCCTTGAACAGTGTTGGCGACAGAGTTGGTTTATCATCAGTTCTGCTGTAAAGCCAGTCTTCATAATTTTCTTCATAAAACTTAGCAAACTGACTGTTGGCCTCGCTCTTCTGCATATTAAGTACTTCTCTAATTCCTTCATCACCACCTTTTTCAAGGTCGCTTTCATAACGTATTAATTGCTTATATATGTCGATCCAGTCAGTTGAGTCAAGTCTGTCGGTAAGTTTCATTCCTAATTCCCTAAACTGCTGCTGATAGGTCATAGTAGCTTTTTCGCCTGCAAGTTTTTTGTTTTCCAGGTTCCTTTTTAGCGAAAGTAATATTTGACTTGGTTTTACAGGTTTGATAAGGTAATCTGCTATATTTGAGCCAATTGCATCTTCCATTATCGATTCTTCCTCACTTTTGGTAATCATTACTACCGGTAGGTTACGAAATTTAGCTTTTATTTTTTCAAGAGTTTCAATGCCACTAATACCAGGCATCTGTTCATCCAAAAAAACAATGTCGTAATGATTTTCAAGAACAAGGTCGTAGGCCTCATCGCCACTGTTTACAGCGTCAACTTCATATCCCTTTTCTTCAAGAAAAATAATGTGGGGCTTTAGCATATCAATTTCATCGTCGGCCCAAAGAATTCGTATCTTACTCATATTAGAAATTTGTGTTTATTTTAGCAGTAAATATCTCTGCAGTATCATTAATGCAAATGTTACTAATTTATTGCTTTTCGATTCACTGCCAGAGACAAATTTAACATAATTTATGAGCAGCAGCAGTCAAAATAAAAGGAAAATTATAAATGACCCGGTTTATGGTTTTATCAGTATACAAAACGAATTGATATTTGATATAATTGAGCATCCGTATTTTCAAAGACTAAGACGGATTAAACAACTTGGACTAACGCATCTGGTTTATCCCGGAGCCCTGCACACAAGATTTCATCACTCAATAGGGGCAATGCACCTAATGAATAAAGCCCTTGCCGAACTTAAGTTCAAAGGCATACAAATAAGTGATGAGGAACATAAAGCTTCAAATATTGCTATTTTACTTCACGACATTGGGCATGGACCCTATTCGCATGCTCTCGAAAATTCGTTAGTAAGTGGAATTGATCATGAGGAGATTTCTTCCATATTTATCTCTGAATTAAATAAAATATTTGATAATCAGTTGGAACTGGCAATTCAAATATTTAATAATACTTATCACAAAAAGTTCTTACACGAATTGGTTTCCAGTCAGTTTGATATGGATAGGCTTGATTATTTGAAGAGAGATAGTTTTTTTACGGGGGTTTCTGAAGGTGCCGTAAATTACGAACGTTTATTGAGTATGATTGATGTTGCCAACGATCAGATTGTAATTGAGGAAAAGGGTATTTATTCGGTCGAAAAATTTATTACTGCACGCAGGTTAATGTACTGGCAGGTGTATTTGCACAAAACTGTTTTGGCTGCCGAATTTATGATAATGAAGTTGTTGAAAAGAGCAAAGCAACTAAGTATGGCAGGTGAAAAACTTTTTGCCAGTCCTGTTTTGGATTATTTCTTAAGCAATAATATTGATTTGCAAAGATTTAGTAGCGATAAACAAACACTACAAAATTTTGCCCAACTCGATGATTACGATATTTTTGCTGCCATGAAAGTTTGGGTAAATCATCCCGACAAAACACTTTCTGCCCTTAGCAAAGGAATAGTTAACAGAAACTTATTTAAGATAGATGTTAGAAACGAATTACATGATGAAGATTTTTATGACAACATAAAAAGTAAAGTATCCAAAAGCCTTTCTCTAAGTGAGGAAGAAACGGAATTTTTTATTATTCGCGATAAAACATCAAACTTTATGTATAAACCTGGAAAAGATAATATTAGAATTCTTTTTAGGGATGGTAAAGTGAGTGATATTGCAGATGCCTCCGATCAGTTAAATATCAGGCTTTTGGCAAAACCAACTACAAAATATTTTATTTGCTATCCAAAACTAGTTTGAAAAAGAGCACACAATTTTACTATCTTGCAGGCAATTTAATACATTCTGCGCCGTTTGGTCTAGAACAACTCTGAGTACTTATTAATAGTTTTTAATTGTGAAATTTACAGCACTGCAAATAGCTGAGGCACTTAATGGAAAAGTTGAGGGTGATGAAAATATAGAGGTTAGTAATCTTACAAAAATTGAAGATGGAAAGCCTGGCACTTTAAGTTTTTTAGCAAATCCAAAATACACTTCATACGTTTACGAAACAAAAGCATCAATTGTAATTGTTAATGAAGGCTTTAAGCCTGAAAAGTCGATGAGCACAACCTTAATACGCGTCAAGAATGCCTATTCGGCTTTTGCCCAACTACTGGAAATGTATCAGCAAGCGAAGAAAAAACCATCTGGGATTTCGAAAATGGCAAGCATTTCAGAAACGGCATCTATTGGTGATAACGTTTTTATTGGTGACTTTGTTAGTATAGGCGATGACGTAATTATTGGTGATAATACATTGATTTTTAATAATTGCAGTGTTGGAGATAAATGTAAAATAGGAATCAATACCATTCTTAAACCCGGTGTATTTATTTATGAAGAATGTATAATTGGTAACAGTTGTACAATACATTCGGGAACTGTTATTGGTGGTGATGGTTTTGGCTTTGCCCCAATTGATGATAATGAATATGCAAAAATTCCACAGATTGGGAATGTAATTATTGAAGACTTAGTTGAAATTGGTGCTCAAACAACCATCGACCGGGCAACACTTGGATCAACAATAATAAGGAAAGGTGCAAAAATTGACAATCTTATCCAAATAGCCCACAATGTTGAAATTGGAGAGAATACTGTTATTGCTGCCCAAACCGGTATTTCGGGTACAACCAAGATCGGTAAAAATTGTATGATTGGTGGGCAAGTAGGAATTATTGGTCATATAAGCATAGCCGATGGTGTAAAAATTGCGGCTCAATCGGGTATTGGAAAGAGTATTAAAGAGGAAAATTCAGTTGTTGAAGGTTCCCCCTCTTTCAGTATCCGCGACTTCCAAAGATCTTACATTCATTTTCGCCGACTCGATGTTTTGGTGAAAAGAGTTAATGACTTGGAACGAAATCAAAGAGATAAATAGAATTGTTTACTTTTGCGCAAATTTTTAATGAACAGTTGCTGCGCAATTAATATTATATGGCAGAAAAGCAAAAGACAATTGAAAGGCCAATATCTGTAACAGGAAAAGGACTTCATACTGGGCAAAAGGGGACAATGACATTTTATCCTGCTGATGCTAACCATGGTATAAAGTTTAGGCGTTCCGACTTGAATAAAAAGCCCATAATACGTGTAATTATTGAAAATGTTGTTGGCACTGCAAGAGGAACAACAATTGGTGAGAATGGTGCAAATGTGTTTACAATAGAGCATGTTCTTGCCGCTTTTCGTGGACTTGGAATTGACAATGTCCTTATCGACCTGGATATGGAAGAAATTCCTATTAAAGATGGTTCATCCAAGTTTTTTATGGAGGCAATAAAGGAGGCAGGTATTGTTGAGTTGGATAAGGATAGGGACTTTATTGTAATTGATGAGGTATTGGAATATGAAATACCTGAGAAGAAAATTAAGTTAAAGATTGAACCATCTGATAAATTTGAAATTGAAGTTCAGATTGACTATGAATCGAGAGTGTTAGGGAAGCAAACTGCCAGTATTTCTTCAATGGATGAGTTTGATAAGGAAATATCGAACTGCCGTACCTTTGTTTTTTTACATGAACTTGAATTTTTACTAAGCAATAATTTAATAAAAGGCGGAGATCTGGCTAGTGCCATTATTTTTGTTAATCAAAAAGTTCCACAACAGGAACTCGACAGACTCGCAGCAGTTTTTAATAAACCAAATGTAACAGTTAAGAAAGAAGGTATTTTAAACAACCTTGAACTACATTTTCCAAATGAACCCGCCCGTCATAAATTATTGGATTTAATAGGTGATTTAGCCTTGTTGGGAAAGCCAATAAAAGGAAAGATTACCGCTTACCGACCTGGTCATGAGTCAAATACTGAATTTGCTAGGATAATTAAAAAACATTTATTAAAAAAAGAAGTAATGATGAAGACTCCCCCTTTTGATATTTATGCAAAACCTGTGTTAGATGTAATTCAAATTCAGAAGATATTGCCTCATCGCCCACCATTTTTACTTGTTGATAAAGTTCTTGAAATGAGCAAAACTCACATAGTTGGCATGAAAAGCGTAACTATGAATGAACCTTTTTTTGTAGGTCACTTTCCTGAAGAGCCAATAATGCCAGGCGTGTTACAAGTAGAGGCCATGGCTCAGGCCGGAGGAATATTTGTGCTCCATCAGGTTTCAAACCCTGAGTTGTATTCAACATATTTTTTAAAGATTAATGACGTTAGGTTCAGAGGTAAAGTAGTGCCTGGCGATACATTAATATTCAGCATCGAACTAATCGCTCCAATAAGAAGAGGGATTTGCCAAATGAGGGGTAAGGCTTATGTTGGAGATAAAGTTGTAATGGATGGTGAATTAACTGCCCAAATAGTAAAGAATAAAGACTAGTAATTATGAATCAACCACTGGCGTACGTTCATCCACAAGCAAAAGTTGCCGCAAATGTTGTTATTGAGCCTTTTGTAAATATTGAAAAGAATGTAGTAATTGAAGAAGGAACATGGATAGGATCTAGTGTTACCATTATGGAAGGAGCACGAATAGGGAAAAATTGTCGTATTTTTCCGGGTGCAGTTATTTCTGCCATGCCTCAGGATTTAAAATTTGATGGTGAGGATAGTTTAGTAAAGATTGGTGATAACACAACTGTGCGTGAGTTTGTTACTGTTAATAGAGGTACCAAAGCAAATAATGAAACAACCATTGGAAACAATTGTTTGTTGATGGCATACGTACATGTAGCTCACGATTGTGTTATTGGTAATAATGTAATTCTTGCTAATGCCTGTAACCTTGCCGGTCACATTGAAATTGATGACTGGGCAATAGTGGGTGGATTATCAGCAGTGCATCAGTTTGTGCATATAGGTGCTCACACAATGATTTCGGGTGGAAGTATGGTTAGAAAGGATGTGCCTCCATTTTCCAAGGCTGGCCGCGACCCTCTTTCCTTTATTGGAGTTAACTCCATAGGACTTCGCCGCCGCGGTTATTCAAACGAAAGGATAAATGAAATTCAGGATATTTATCGCCATCTTTTCCTTAAAGGAAGAAATATTACTCAGGCAGTACGATTTATCGAGGCAAAGATGCCTGCTACACCTGACCGCGATGAAATTCTTAGTTTTATTGCCAACTCGCAACGCGGAATAATGAAAGGTTACTTTAGTATTAGAGAAAAAAATGGATCTTAATTTTGATAATAAGTAAAAAGAAAAAATAATGGCTACAACAGCAGATATTAGAAATGGACTATGCATTGAGCATAATGGGGACCTTTGGACAATTATTGAATTTCAGCACGTTAAGCCTGGCAAAGGACCTGCTTTTGTTAGGACAAAAATGAAAAATGTAAGATCCGGGAAAGTGCTTTCAAATACTTTTACTTCTGGTTTTAAGATTAATATACAAAGGATTGAGCATAGAAGTTATCAGTTTTTATATAATGAAGAAGATCTTTATCATTTTATGAATAATGATGATTTTGAGCAAACATTTATAAATGAGAGCATGATTTCAGCACCTAAACTTCTTAAGGAAGGTGAAAATGTTACAATAGCATTTCACTCTGAAACCGACT
This sequence comes from Bacteroidales bacterium, assembly GCA_029933565.1. Taxonomy (GTDB): domain Bacteria; phylum Bacteroidota; class Bacteroidia; order Bacteroidales; family F082; genus BM524. The sequence goes on along the minus strand of JAOZNY010000053.1, from coordinate 6,444 downwards.
CTGCTATCCTTTGTGAAATGCCAACTTATGTTGTACTTGAAATAACTTATACCGAACCTGGTGAAAAGGGAAATACAGCAACAAATGCTTTCAAGGAAGCAACAGTTGAAACAGGAGCTATGGTTAGGGTTCCATTGTTTATTAATACTGGCGACAAGATTAAAATAGATACACGTTCTGGTGATTACTCAGAAAGGGTTAAAGCTTAAAATATGAATTTCCCACATCCTCTTCCCCTTACGGAAGTTGCTGAAATTATTGGAGCCAGGATTATTGGTGATGCCAATATTAAAGCAAAAGGGCTTAACGAACTACATGTTGTAAGGCCTGGTGATATTAGTTTCGTCGATCATCCTAAATATTATAATAAAGCACTTAACTCTGCTGCAACTATTATTATTATTAATAAGGAAGTAGATGTTCCGGAAGGAAAAGTTTTGCTGTTGCACGAAAATCCATTTCCAGCATTTAATAAGTTGATTGAGAAGTTTAGGCCATTCTTGCCTTCTAATCAAAATATTAGTCCTACAGCAAGTATTGGAAGAGATACTGTTGTGCAGCATGGTGCATTTATTGGTAATAATGTAAGTATTGGTGACAACTGTATTATCCATTCCAATGTAAGTATTTACGACAATGCAATTATTGGCAACAATGTTATTATTCACTCAGGATCTGTAATTGGATCTGATGCATATTATTTTCAAAAACGTGAAGGAAGTTTTGTTAAGTTTCAATCGGGTGGCAGGGTGATTGTAAATGATAATGTTGAAATTGGAGCAAACTGTTGTATTGATAAGGGGGTTACAGGTGACACAACTATTGGTGAAGGAACAAAATTTGATAATCATTGTCAGGTTGGTCACGACACCATTATTGGTAAAAATTGTCTGATAGGTGCCTTTGCTGCAATTGCAGGAGTAACCTGCCTTGAAGATGATGTTATACTTTGGGCAAGGGTGGCAATAAATAAGGATATTGTTATTGGGAAGGCTGCTGTAATTTTAGCAACATCGGCAGTTGATAAGTCAATTGAGGGTGGTAAAACTTATATGGGCTCTCCTGTGATGGATGTAAAAAAATACTGGCGTTATATGATTTCCTTAAAACAGGTTCCCGACCTGATTAGAAATCTTAAGAAATAGTTTTTTCACTATTCTCAATTACAGGATTTTCTTGAGATTTATCGATGTGGTAAACATCTAGTGCAACAATCACCGCAAAGAACCCCCAAAAAGGTACAGATAATTTGTCGCTATTTAGAAAATTATTCAATATGGCATGGGCTACATAGGTAATCATACCTGAAGTTACCATCATACTTAGAAACTTAACTTTCAGATTGCCTTTTTTGTAAACCGTTAAGCCATAGTATATTGCCGATGAAAATATTAGCAAAATAATAATAAGACCCATTATACCCTGTTCCGACATTGCACCAAGGTATTCGCTGTGTGCATTGCCCTTATCGCCCAAATTTGTACTTATTATGGTTTTTTCTTTTGATCGCTGGTAAGGAGCATATACAAATTGATATGTACCCGGTCCCCAGCCAAAAACTGGTCTTTCGTCAAATAGTCGTATTGCTGCCTGCCATCTGTTTATACGCTCCAGATTGGAAGCATCCGATGATATGTTAGTCATCGATTTAATGTGTTCTGCAAAATTAGCCGAAGAATCTTGTTTGTTCTTTTCAAGTGAATCAATAATTTGATTTTGGAAAGCAAAAAACATCCCGAAAACAACTATCAGCGCAGTTACTACCCAATAAAACTTAATGCGGAGTATTACCAGTAAGAATACACCTGCCGCTGCAATTACGCTTAACCATGCTGCACGGCTATACGAAAGAATTAAAGCTGCAACTATTAGGAGCAATGCCATAATTGCAACAAATTTTATTGATTTCTTTTGTTCCGGAAAGAAAATGAAACCTATGCTTACAGGAATGAACATGGCCAGAGCAGCACCGTAGGCCGTATGGTCATTATAAAATGGCGACATTACCCAATGTCCTGTTTCTTCGTCAAAACCGTAGGTTGAGTGAATACTAATTGTATAAATTATAACTACTATAAGACCGCCAGCATATAACCATAAGAACTTTTTGATGTTTCCCATTTTCCTGAAAAGCATACTTGCAACAAAAAAGAATGGAACTACAAACCACAAACGTGAAATTAGGAATTTTAAAGAAACAATAGGCATTTCACTAGTAAGCGTTGTTACAAAAATCCAGAAAAGGCTTAGGTAAATTAGGTATGAAATTGGATGTGTAGATATTTTCTTGTCGTATTTGTTCTGAAAAATAACATTGGCAATAAAAACCAGTAACACTCCAAACATCAGAGGTTCGGTGGGCAACGAGACTCCTAATCCCATTTCAAAGTCACTGAAATTAACAGCAAGAGGAGTAAGAAAGGTGATTAGGTAAACAATTTTGTCATAGGAAGTTAAGTAATAGTATAATACTATTAAAACAAGAGGCAATAAGAAAAACCAATAGAAGTCTTTTTGAACTACTAAATAAAGATTGGCTATCAAAAAAAGTGAAGTCAACCCATAAATCCATCCTATTTTTAGTTTTTCACTCACAGGAAAAATATCAGGACTGTTTTTTATTCTCAATAATAATTATAACCAGCATAGAAAACACCAGTGCTGCAATTGCTGAAACCACAACAATAATCCAACGAACGGGGTATTCTTTTTTGTCGGAAACAAAGGGTGATGAAATAATATTGCTATAAGTCATATCGGAAGCTAAAAACCTCAGAGCCATTTCGTAATCGAGTTTAACGACTACATAAGATCGGGCTTCCGATTGTATCATTTCAATAACTTCAAGTAGCTGGCCACTATGGGACTCCATATTTTTTCTAAGACGCTCAACTTCTTTGTTATTGATTTTTGAACTGTTTCCATCAAAGGTGCCCAAATAGCCCTCCATTATTTCCTGGGATTGATTATTATACTCAATTATGCCGTATTCTTCTCCTAGTACTCTTAAAATATTTTTGAGTGAATCAATTGATTCTTCTTTCTTTTTCAACTGAATTCTGTACATATTAGCAACTTCACGATATTTAGTTTTGTGTAGCCTTCTTACTTTTTTATCGTAGAAATTAATAATTGACTGAACTATTTGTGCTGCTGTGTCCGGGCTCTTATCAAGTACTTCTATTAAAACTGATTCAAAGGGTGTTTTGCCAATTTTAACTTTTTCGCCGTATTCGTAGTAAAGAACAGTTTTATAATATTTATACTCTTTGTCTATTTCGTAGTGATCGTCGAGTTTAAATTTATTAATAATGCTATCAGTAATATCTTGCGATTGGAATATCTGAAGCATCTGTTCAGTTTCGCTTTCTTCTGAATATGATTCCACATTAGCAGGGTACAAAACTGCGGTTGATTTAAAAAGCGGTATAATAAATGTAGGTCCTGAAAAAACAACTGCTAGTACTGCAGCCAACCCTATTATTACTATCAAATGAATCTTCCATTTATTAATAAGACTCAATAATTCGGAACTGTTAAAAAATATACCCATTTCAATATCAATAATATCGTTAACTACTAACTCCTTTTTCTCTTCTTTATCTTCAACTATTGGCTTAGTTTCCTCTTTAGTTATTACCTCTACTACTCTATCTTTTGATTCTACTTGCTTCCTGACTTTTTGTTTAGGAAGTGCAAATGGAATAATTATTCTAAGCCTTTTTTTTTTACATTGAATTCAATATTTTCTGAAAAAACTTCAACAAAAGCAAATATCAGCATTGCCAGAAAGATTGAAGCAAATGTTGAAATAATTACAATAAGCCATCTGATTGGATAAGATTTCTTCTCAGCCTTGTAGGCATTGCTAACCACAAACTTATGTGGAAGATTTTCTGTTGCGTCTACTTTTGCTTCTTCGTATTTTGACCTAAGGTCACTTAATTTTTTCTTATCGTGTTCAAGTCCATCACGTAGTGAAACATAGGGTCCCCCATATTTTGATAGAACATCAAGTTTCTTTTCAAGTCTGTTTACCCCAGGCTGATTGCCCTTGGCCATCTCAATTGCCAATTGCCTATTGAACATCTCCGACTGGCTTTCGTAATCATGAACACCATAACCTCTCAAAACAGTAAGCGAATCTTCCTTTGTCTTTATTTCTGCTTTCAGTTTAAAATACTCTTTTTCAACAATCTTAAATGCACGTTTTGCAATTTCCTTCTGCATTATGTTAATTGTAGAGTCAAGTAGTTCGGCTACATCGTTTGCCATGTCTGCTGCAAACTGAGGGTCTTTATCATAAACTGTAATTTTAACAGCCATGTATTCGGTTCTTCTAAATACAAATTTGTCCTCATACTCTTCAAAAAGATAGGTCATCTTATATTTGGAATCATCCTTAATTCCATAATGACTCAATAAACTGTATTTTGAAATTATCCTGTCACGAATTTTATTGGAATTTAGCACCTGAAGCATTTGTTCAGTTTGCTCATCTTCCCCAAATTCAAGTATGTCTTTATTATTATTGAAATTTTCGCTTAGCAAAACCTTAGAAATTGAGTTGCTAGCAGTTGGGTAAAGAATAACCGTTGATTTATAGAGTGGAGTAATAAAATACGATGTAGAAAATATACTAGAAAGTAATACAGCAGCAATAGCGATAATTGACAAATGCCAATAATACTTATTAAGCACCTGCATTAAAACACCTGAAAAGAATGGTTTATCAATTTGGTCTTGACCCACAATAATTTGTTTTTTTTAAAGGCACAAAAATAGGAATTTTTAGATACTAACGTATAATATATTTTGCTTATAAATTTGCAATTACTCATTGTTATCACATTATAAACCCTAACAATAAATAAAGTAATGCTGTAATGCCACCTATTAAAAGGGCATAGGGCAGCTGAGTTTTTACATGGTCAACGTGGTCGGAGGCAGAGGCCATAGATGAAATAATAGTAGTGTCGGAGATTGGTGAACAATGATCGCCAAACACTCCACCCCCAATTGTTGCTGCAATTACCAAATAAAGGTTGGCCTCATGAAGTTGAGCCATTGGAACTACTATCGACATCATAATTGCAAAAGTACCCCAGGATGTTCCGGTAGAAAAAGCAATAAATGCAGAAAGCATAAAAATTACCATCGGGAGAAATTCAGGCGATAACCAACCTTTAGAAAAATGTGCAACATAATTACCAGTTCCCAGAGTGTTGCATACATCACTAATTGAAAAAGCCAGCATCATAAGAAGGGCAAGTGGCATTAGTTCACTAATCCCCTTTAAAGTAACCTCCACCATTTTTCTGAGTTTCATTATTCCCTGTATGCGATACATTGTCATTGCAACAAAAATCGAGGCTGTAACTGAATAAAGAACCGCCGATGAACCTGACCCTTGCCCCATTGCCCCGGCGAAGTGATTAAAAACTGAGGAATATTCATCTACACTTCCCCAGCCAGTGTAAGCCAGTGTTATAGGCATCATAAAAATCATGGTGGCTATGGGCAATATCATATTCATTGCTTTTGGTGCAACACCTTTTTTCATTTCGCATGAAGTAATAGTATCTGAAATCATTGGTCTTGCTCCATCGTTTAGTAATTTGCCTGTTTCACGAGTTCTGCGTTCAGCCTTTGCCATTGGCCCAAAATCCTTTTTAGAAAGAATAATAATCACAATCAGTATTATTGTGAGCATTGGGTAGAAATTATAAATTAAGGATGAGCCTAGAGTAGCCAAGGGAGACTCTATTCCCTGTGTAATTAAAAGGCCCATAATAAATGCGCCCCAGGCATTAAAAGGGATAAGTATTGAGGATGGGGCTGAACTTGAATCAGTTATGTATGCCAGTTTTTCTCTTGGAATCTTCAGCTTGTCAAAAATTGGCCTATAAAGTGTGCCTACTGTCAATGCACTGATACTTGTTTCTATAAACAATAATAACCCTGTTGCAAGGGCAAATAATTGCACTAGAACCCTACTTTTCCCACTTTGTTTTTTTTCGTAACGGTTTAGTATTTTATTTATTCTGTTTACGAAACCCTGTACTCCTCCTGAATATTGAATGAACAATAATAAGGCACCAACGAGGGCACTAAACATTATTGTTCGCGTATTTCCGGGAGATTTAAAAACATCAACAAAGCCATTAAGAGTGCCAATGGTACCATCCAGAAAATTCCAGTCGTTTATTATTAACCAGCCTAACCATATTCCGAAAACCAATGAAATGTAAACTTGCTTGGTTCTAAGTGCCAGAATTATTGCCAGAACTGGAGGTAATATTGAAAGGAAGCCGAAATTATCCATGTAGTTTTTTTGTTTTTACTCTTGAAGCTAAAATACTAATTAGCCACAATTGTAAAGAAATACTGTTTAAAGTTTTCTTATCCCTATCCCTGGTAACCCATTTAGTGTAACTTTTCCAT
>JAOZNY010000003.1:25322-41687 GCA_029933565.1 Bacteroidales bacterium | reverse complement strand
CCTAGGCTAAGTTTGCAACTTAGCCTTTCCAATAAACAAAAGTCTGTGACTTTCTAAATAAAAAAACCGCAATCGTTTGTTACTGACAATTATTTGTTTAATGCTTTTGCGCTGTTTAACAGTTTTTTAGAAACGAATTTACACATAATAAGTTTATTAGAAGTATTTTTGCAGGGAATCTAATTCTAGGAAAATGATTAAGAATATATTAATAACAATGATTGCCTTTCTGGCAACTTTTCAATTTGCAACAGCACAACTAATAACAGCTGACCCGGCATTTCCGTCTGATCAGGACCAGGTAGTTATTACTTTTGATGCTTCACTTGGTAGTGGAGGACTAGCAGGTTATAGTGGAAGTGTTTACGCCCACACAGGTGTAATTACTGAAAATTCAACTTCCGGTACCGACTGGAAATACGTAAAAGCTGGCTGGACACAAAACATCCCCGAATGTCAAATGAGTTATCTTGGTGCCAATAAATGGGAATTAACTATTGGACCTTCTATTAGAGAATATTACGGTGTGCCAGAAGGAGAACTAATAGAACAACTTGCTTTTGTGTTCCGAAGTTCTGATGGCTCTTTAACAGGAAAAACAGCATCAGGCGGAGATATTTTTTATGATGTTTTTACAAGTGGATTAAATATTCAGATAACATTACCTGAAACAAGCCCATTGATTGTTGAACTCAACGACATTATTTTTGTTGAAGGTTCAAGTAGCGAAGCTGATTCTACATTTCTTTATAATAATGACCAACTTGTTTACGCCTCCACTGGTAATACATTTCAATACCAATTGAATGTTATTGAAAATGGAAGTCATATTTTTACTGCAGTTGCAAAAAGCGGTGAGCAAACTGTTGAAGATTCGTTTTCCTATTATAGTCGCGGTGAAGTTGAAATTGAGGATGTGCCGGAGGGTATTATTGATGGAATAAACTATATCGACAATAATACTGTTATCCTCAGTCTTTATGCTCCTGAAAAGGAATATGTTTTTGCTATTGGCGATTTTAGCGACTGGAGTGTTAATGATGAAGTTTATATGAAACGTTCAACTGATGGAAATAGATATTGGATTGAACTTGACGGACTGGAAGCAGGAAAAGAATATATTTTCCAATATTTTATTGATGGCGATATTAGAGTTGGTGATCCTTATGCCGACAAGGTTAGCGACCCTTGGAACGATAAATATATTGATGATGCCCATTATCCTGGCATGATCGATTATCCAGAAGGAAAAACACAGGGAATAGCAACGGTACTACAAACAGCACAGCAAAATTACGAGTGGCAGATAGATGACTTTAATGCACCTGAAAAGGTAAAACTTGTGATTTATGAACTTCTCATGCGTGATTTTACCACCGGTAGAACCTATAACGATTTAATGGATACTCTGGATTATCTGGCTCATTTGGGAGTTAATGCAATTGAGTTAATGCCAGTCAACGAATTTGAGGGCAACAACTCATGGGGCTATAACCCGAACTACTATTTTGCAGTTGACAAATACTACGGTCACAAAAATGATTTTAAGAAATTTGTTGATGCAGCCCATGAAAAAGGTATTGCTGTTTTTATGGATATGGTCCTTAACCATGCTTACGGAACCAATGCCATGGTTTTAATGTATTGGGATAAAGAAAATAATCGCCCTGCTGCCAATAACCCATGGTTTAACACAGTTTCGCCTAATCAGGATTATCACTGGGGTTACGATTTTAATCACGAAAGCCAGGCCACCAAAGATTTTATCGATAGGGTGAATACATATTGGATGGAAGAGTATAAAATTGATGGTTTTCGCTTCGACTTTACAAAAGGCTTTACAAATACACCAGGAGATGGAATGAATTATGATCAATCAAGAATAGATATTTTAAAGAGGATGTCGGATGTAATATGGAATGCTAACTCTGATGCTTTTGTTATTCTGGAACATTTGACTGTAAATTCTGAAGAGAAAGTTCTTGCCGATTATGGAATGATGATGTGGGGAAATATGAACTATAATTATAGTGAGGCAACTATGGGTTGGATTCCTGGTTCAAACTTTTCCGGAATTTCATATAGGTCACGTGGCTTTAGTGAGCCAAATTTGGTCGGATACATGGAAAGCCATGATGAGGAACGCCTGATGTATAAAAATATTGAATATGGAAATTCAACAGGTTCTGATTATGATGTAAAGGATTTAAATACTGCTCTTGCAAGAAATGAAATGGCAGCAGCATTTTTTATTACAGTACCAGGTCCAAAAATGATTTGGCAGTTTGGTGAACTGGGATATGATTTTTCAATTAACAGATGTGAAGATGGTACTATTAGTGAAAACTGCCGATTATCGCCAAAGCCGGTAAGATGGGATTATTATAACAATACGAACAGAAAAGAACTTTATGACGTTTATACTGCTTTGATTAAGCTCAAGAAAACAGAAGATGCATTTTCTACAACTGATTTCACTTTGTCGGTCAACTCAGCAATGAAAAGTATCCACCTTAATCATGATGACATGAATGTTACTATAATTGGTAATTTTGATGTAAATGAAGGAAATATTATTCCAACATTTCAGGAGACAGGAACATGGTATGATTATTTTAGTGGCGATTCAATTGTTGTTAATAGTGTTACAGCCCCTATTAGCCTTCAGGCAGGCGAATATCATATTTACACATCAAAAAAGTTAGGTTTCTTAAGTGTTAACGAAATAATTTACGATAATAAGGGGAAAATTGATATTTATCCAAACCCGGCATCAGGAAGAATAAATATTTCCATTAACGATAGTTTTCAAGGTGAAGCCAACATTTCATTATTCGACATTCAGGGTCGTAAACTTCTGGAGCAGAAAATGAATGCTGCAAAAATACAACTAGATATTAATGGTTTTGACAAGGGTCTTTACTTAATTAATGTTAGCCTTCAAGGCAAAACTTATGTGAACAAACTGATAGTTAAATAGTTTGTTACTTATTTGGAAGTTTGTAACCAATTTGTTTCCTTGGTGGAGGATTTTCCTGTTTCTCAATTAATTTATCAAGGTAACTGAATACCAACTCTATATTTTTGTCTTGGTTGATGAGTTTCTTGTTCTGCCCCAACTTGATGTTCTAATTTGGAATATCAAGTTTTCAATTTCTTTTTTTGGTTAGTTGAAACATAAAATGCTCAGAAAAAATATCAATATTGCGTTTAACTGCTTGCTTTAACGCTTTTGTTTCTACTTGTTAAACTCAATAGTTTCAAAAGTACAAAAAAAGCCCTTGCCAACCACGGCAAGGGCTCAAACCAAATTAATTAATGAAAAAGCTATTTACGTTTGCCGTCATCTTTTTTACTAGTACTCTCTTTTGTGTCTTTGCAATTTTTTTCGTCAAAATCATGTTTGCAGCATGACTTTTTAGTATTGCATTCTTTCTTTGATTTCGAAGATGACTTCTTTTTGTCGTCATCATCAGTTACCTTTGTAATAACAGTACTATTGTTTATTTGAGCAAATCCTGTCATGGTCATGCCACCTAAAAATAATAAACTTAAACTAAGGGCTAAAATTCTTTTTCTCATTTTTGTATATTTAAAGTTTAAAAACGTCTATCGAAATTTTGATGAAACAAAACTAATACCAATAATAAACTTAGGCTGTTAAGCCGTTGTTAATAACTGTTAATGAAATGTTAAATAATACTTGAGTACATTTAAAGGATTACTTTTGAAACAGCAAAAAGAAACGTGAAAAGGAAAACTATCAAATTATTAATTTTATTTAGTTCCATTGCTTTAGCAGGAATTATCTTTTCTCAAGTTTATTGGGTTAAAGAAGCTATTGAACTTAGAAATAATCAATTTGACAATAGTGTTAGAATTGCTGCTAAGAGTGTTGTTAATCAGTTTCTGGACAAAAAGAACGATAGTGTATTCAGAGAGCATTTGAAACTCATGTCGTGTAGGAAACTGCGCTTGGAGGTAACAGATATTGTACAACCAATCATACTTGATTCACTTTTGCAGGGAGAATTAAAATGTATGCATCTTAACAATGATTATTGTTATGGTATTTACAATAGGAAAAATAGCAAATTTGTTGCCGGAAAACATAAATCGCATGAAGGTAAAATAATTAAATCACCCTTTCAATTCTCTCTTTCAAGTCTTTATAGCCCAGGCGATTATTATTTGGGTGTTTATTTTCCGAACAAGAATAGCATTGTTGTAAAGAAGATGTGGGTAATGCTGGTATTTTCTGTTCTGTTTATGCTGGTACTTATTGCCTCTTTTGTTTTTGTGATTTATACAATCTTGCGACAGAAAAAACTGTCGGAAATGAAAAATGACTTTATTAATAATCTTACCCACGAATTTAAAACTCCCATTGCTACAACTTCGTTAGCAGCAGAAATGCTAATAAAGGAGGATATAATGGACAATCCTTCAAAGGTATATAAATATGCCAATGTAATACTCTATGAAAGTACAAGACTCCAATCGCAGGTTGAGCAAATTTTGAGAATAGCCTCAGTTGAAAAAGGCAATTTTAAATTCAAATTCAAGAAAACCAATCTTCATTTATTGCTTGAAGGTGTTGTTGGTAGTTTTGAACTCATGGTAAAAAAGAACAATGTTAAATTGACCACCGATTTTAAGGCAGAAGAATTTGTACTTAGCATTGATAAAATCCATATTACCAATGTATTTTATAATTTAATCGACAATGCAATTAAGTATTCTCCTGAAAAGCCTGAGATTAGTATTAAAACATGGAATACAAAGAAGGAGATTGTGGTAAGCATAAAGGATAATGGGATTGGGATTAGTAATAATTTTCAAAAAGACATTTTCAAAAATCTGTTTCGTATACCAACAGGTAATTTACACGAAGTAAGAGGCTTTGGTTTGGGTTTATACTATTCCAAGGAAGTAGTTGAAAGTTGTGGAGGTAGAATTAAATTAACTAGTGTGGTAGGAGAGGGCTCCACTTTTGAGGTTTTCTTACCTTTAAAGAATTAAAAATTGAAAGAATTAATTATTGAGAACAGATTGTTAAAACTATCAACCTACCTTAATCGGCAGGCAAACTTTAAACTTTTGACTTTCAACTTTATACTTTCAACTTTTAACTAAAATGTAAGGATTAGTTGTTTTATTCGTCATACATTAATACAAACACACAAAAATGATGAAAGATTTAGATATATCTAAGGAAGTGTTTAGGATACTTTTAGTAGAAGATGATTCCAATTTAAGTATGGTGCTTCAGGATTACCTTGAGATGATTGGATACATTGTTGACCTTGGTGTAGATGGGGAACATGGCCTTGCCCTTTTTAATAAAAATGAATACGACATTGTGGTTTTGGATGTAATGATGCCAAAAAAGGATGGTTACAGTCTTGCTGCTGATATCAGAAAAAAAGATAGTCACGTACCTATTGTTTTTTTAACTGCAAAGAATTTAAAAGAAGATAAAATACACGGATTTAGGCAAGGTTGCGACGATTATATTACCAAACCATTTAGCACCGAGGAACTCAACTTAAGGTTGAAAGCAATTCTTAGAAGGTGCTATAATACATCGAGTGCTGAAGCTGTTAAAGTTGAAATATTTGAAATTGGATCATTTGAGTTTCACTCTACAAACTTTATTTTAAAACATAAAAATGACGAAAAAAGGCTTACTAGAAAGGAAGCGGAGTTATTAAAACTTCTTTGCGAAAACAAAAATGAACTGTTGCCGCGCGAACTTGTTCTGGAGACCGTTTGGGGTGAAAATGATTATTTTATTGGACGTAGCATGGATGTATTTATAGCCAAATTACGCAAATACCTAAAGGCCGATCCTAAGGTGAAAATTACAAATGTGCATGGTATTGGTTTTAAGTTGGAAATTGCATAAAGTCCAAACTCTGTAATTTAGCGTTACTTCAAATCCGTTTATTTTTCCTCTATCCCCAACAGCATTAGCATAAATGCATCTTCCATTGCTGTTTCTTTGTGTATCTCAAACCGGCCCGAAGCACCACCATGACCAAAATCCATATTTGTCCAAAGTAATAATGGGTTGTTATCGGTTTTCATTTCTCTAAGTTTTGCAACCCATTTTGCTGGTTCCCAATATTGAACCTGACTGTCGTGGAGGCCTGTGGTAACAAGCATTGCCGGATAATCTTTTGTTTCTACATTATCGTAAGGTGAGTAGGAGAGTATGTAATCGTAATATTCTTTTTCGTTGGGATTTCCCCATTCGTCGTATTCACCAGTGGTTAGTGGGATGCTTTCGTCCATCATGGTTGTAACCACATCAACAAAAGGAACAGCAGCAATAACTCCTTTAAAAAGTTCGGGACGATAATTTATAACGGCACCCATTAGTAAACCGCCTGCACTTCCGCCATAGGCGAAAATTTTCTCGTTTGAAGTATATTTTTCAGCAATTAAAAAATCGGCAACATCAATAAAATCGTAAAAGGTATTTTTCTTTTTTAAGAGTTTGCCATCTTCATACCAGTGCCTTCCCATCTCTTCGCCACCTCTAATGTGTGCAACAGCAAAAGCAAATCCACGGTCTAGCAAACTCAAACGCGACGAACGAAAAGTAGACTCAATACTGTAGCCATACGAACCGTAGCCATATTGTAGAAGTGGCTGCGAGCCGTCTTTTTTAAAGCCTTTTTTATAAACTATTGAAATTGGTACTTTAACACCATCGCGTGATGGGGCGTAAAGCCTCTCAGTTACATAATCATCGGCATTGTAACCACCAACAACTTCATCCTGTTTCATTAAGGTTTTTTCGTGGCTGTTTACATTGTAGTCGAAAACCGAGCGTGGAGTTTTAAGCGAGGTGTAGCCATACCTTATTTTTGTTGTTGAATACTCAGGATTTGAAGAAATGTAAGCGTAATAATCATCTTCATCGAATTTAACGTAATGTTCTTTGTTGGTTTTTTTATCAACTATTTTAAGAAGAGGAAGACCATTTTTTCTTTCGCTTAACACATAGAAATCCTTAAAAGCATCCACACCTTCAAGTAAAGTATTCTCATCGTGGGCAAAAACCTCTTTCCAGTTTTCAATGGAAGTTTCAGCATCGCTGGTTTCCATTAACCTGAAATTTTTTGCTTTGTAGTTTGTCCTGATTAAGAAACGGTTTTCCTGATGCGCAAAACTGTACTCAATTCCTCTTGTCCGTTTGTTGAATAATTTAAATTCTTTTTCAGGAGTGTTTGCATTAAGAATCTGATATTCATCTGTCATGGTGCTTCCGCTACCAATTACTAAAAATTTATCAGATTTGGTTTTGTAAATATATGTGGTAAAAGTAGGATCTGTTTCTTCGTAAATCAATTTATCATCGCTAATAGCAGTGCCAAGAATGTGTTTGTATATCTGGTAAGGGCGTAGAGTTTCGTCTTTTACGGTATAAAAAATAGTTTTATTGTCGTTGGCCCACGAAATATTACCCGAAGTATTTTTTATACTTTCACTGTAAATCTCACCTGTTTCAAGATTCTTGAAATGCACTGTATATTTTCGGCGACTAACTGTGTCGACACTGTATGCAAGTATTTGGTTATTGTGGCTAATTTCCCAACTGCCAATACTAAAAAATGCATGGCCTTTTGCCATTTCATTTCCATTAAGCATAATTTCCTCTTGAGAATTCTCTTCAAGTTTTTGTCTGCAATAAACCGGATATTCCCCACCTGCTTCAAAGCGATTATAATATTTATATCCTTTGTAATCAAAGGGCACCGATTCGTCGTCCTTTTTAATTCTTCCAACTATTTCGCTGTAAATTTTTTCCTGAAGTTTCTCAGTTCCTTTAAGTGCATCTTTGGTGTAGGTATTTTCTGCCTCCAAATATTCAATTACTTTTTTGTCTTCCCTTTGGTTAAGCCAATAATAATTGTCAGTTCGGGAGTTTCCGTGTTCTTCAAAAACCTTGGTTTGTTTTTTTGCAATGGGTGGGGTATTCATATTATTCGATTGTTGGCATGAAGTAGCAAAAACTATGGCAGCAGCCATAATTGCTACTGATTTTAAATAATTCAGTGGTATTATTTATAAAATTAGAAGTAAAGGTTAAGTCCAAAACTTGGCATAAATGGCAACTGATAGATTATGTCGCTGGTAACAAGATCAACGTAGAAAATATTTTTTCTGTTATAAACGTTGGTAATACTTAAATCGACAACTAATTTGGTGTTTGCTGCCAGAAAGAAATTGCGTTTCATGTCGATGTCGAGGCGGTGGTAAGTTGGAAGTCTGCCTTTAAAAATGTCGTCATAAATTACACCTAACTGGCCATTTTCTGTAATGTAATCCGAGTTGATTCCACTAGGAAAAGTAAGGTGTTCGTAAAAACCCTGTACCTGAGTAAAAGGGAAGCCGGTTCCAAAGTTCCATCTGGCACTAAATTCCCATTGTTTCTTTTCTCCTGTAACGTAAGAAAAAATCATATTTACATTATGCCTGCGGTCGAAATGCGGGTTGTAAGTAATTAGTGTTCCATATTTATCTTCGTACTGACGTTCAACATATCCCAACGAATAAACCAGCCAGACATAAACTTTTTTATAATCATATTTTAATACTAGGTCTAAACCATATGCCTGACCCTTCTCGATTATAAAATCTTTGGTTTCAACATCAGAAGCACCTTCGGGTGGTTTGTTGTTTTCGTCGTAAATCTTAAAACGATTTATGTTTGTTAGTTGTGGGAAGTATTTGTAATAGCCTTCCACATTTAAACTTAGGTTACGGCTTAAGTCGAATTCGGCACCCAAAATTGCATGCCTCGATTTTTGCAGTTTGCTAGTAACATCTTCTCCATCAAAAGTTGAAGGCAGATTTTCGGGACCTGACAGAAAACCAGAGAAAAGATTGACAACATCTCTGTCGGAGGTTGCTGAAATTAAGTTTTGCGAATAAAATCCACCGGCAAATTTTAATCTGAAATTATTAGTAACATTATATTTTACAGCCAATCGGGGTTCAGGCGAAATTTCTGCCAGAGAGGCATACCACTGAACCCTGAATCCTGGCTCAATAATAAATTTACCAATAATTGCTTTGTATTTAGCGTAAGCCCCAATTTGAGTAGTGTTCTCAGTTTGGTCGATCTTACTTCCAACAAAATTAGTTAGGATGTATTCGGTTTTGTAGCCCTCGACTTCCAAGCCGTATTTGAGTTCATTCTTCCCATTAAAATATGTAAAGTCGAGCCCTCCATTAAACCCACCAATAGAACTTGAACGGTCATTTAATGTGGTGGAATTTATTTGGCTGTTGTATTCAGAATATGCAAACCTACCTTCAATTAACACAGGCGAATTTCCAGGAATAACAACAAAGTTTGCACCACCACCCCACGAAGTCCATCCAAAGTCGGAAATGGATTTATAGTTGTTTACATTATCAGTAAAATTAAATCCAAAAAAACTTACTTTGGAGCCATTGGCTGCATTAATTGAAACTTTGCCATAAACATCCATAAAATTAAAAGGCAACCCATCTTCGTCAATGTAGTCGTAGAATAATTTTGAACTTTGCTCAAGATAGGAGTTTTTTACCGATAGCACAAAAGAAGAACTGCCACTGCTAGGACTTTTTTGTTTCACTAATGGCCCTTCCAATGCTACCCTTGCTCCAAAAGTAGATGCACCAATAGAACCGGCGAATCGCTTCTTGTTACCATCTTTCATTGTGATATCCATTACTGATGAAATTCGTCCACCATGTTCAGCATTAAACCCGCCAGTATAAATATCGGCTGTTCTGATCAGGTCGGTTTCAAAAACTGAGAAAAGTCCAATTGAATGAAATGGGTTGTAAATCATCATTCCATCAAGCATTACTTTATTTTGTATTGGCGATCCACCTCTAACATAAAACTGACCACCCTGATCTCCTGTAAAAACCACACCTGGCACAACCTGAAGATATTGTGCAATATCGGCTTGCCCCCCTATGGATGGGATCTGTTTAATTTGCTTTGGCGAAATCTTTACTACCGATGTTCTCGTTTCAGTTCTGGCAGCAATGCGCTCACCACTTATGGTTACAGTTTCGAGTTCAACCGATGATTTATTAAGATAAAATTTCTTGGCTACCATTTTGTTCGCTTCAAGCAAAATAGGAACGGAAATAGTATCGAAACCCAGATAAGTTACCATTAAAGTATAACTCCCTGGAGGGATTTTATTGATTAAGAAATACCCATTAATATCGCTTGAAGCACCAAAGGTGGTTCCTTCAAGAAAGATATTCGAAAACATGGCTGGTTCACCACTTTCTTCTTCGTACACAAATCCCCTAACCGTTGCTTGCTGGGCAAGAAGAAATGAGGGGAATATAAGAAAACCTAAAACTAAGGTTAAGAGCCAATTATATTTTAATGTCATTTGTGGTTGCTTTATAAAAACAAACGCGCAAATTACTCAAAAAGTGTTTAGGAGGTCGACTAATTGCCAAATATTATCTTGAAAAAAACGGGATGTCAAAAGTTTTATTTTTTGTTATTCCGAACCTTGTGAGAAATCTCTATTACAGCAATTTAAAGTGAATTAGATTCTTTGATATACACTGAATGCAAGCCGCCTTTAGTTTCGAATAGATCAATAAAAAAAGGAGAACTATTATTAGCCCCCCCCTTTTTTAATATTAATCAGAATTTATGTTGACAGGTACTAATACCTGATGATAGTAAAACTTGAGACCGCTGCTTCGGCATCGATATAAACTTTATTAACTGCTTCATCGAAGTTTGCTGTGCGATACTTGCCATGGTCAGTTTTCTCAAAGCCTTTTATTTTTTTACTTGAGAATACCGATTCCAGATCTAATTTACAGCCAGATTCCTCAGGAATCTTAATAACAATTTCAGAAGCTCCGGCATCAACGTTCACGTGAGTTTCATCGTATTTATCGCCAAGTATTACTTTAATTGAGGCTGCCCCCCCTTCAATATTTATTACATTTACTTTAAATTGCTTTAGATCGAAATCGACATCAGCAGCGCCAGTTTCAAGATCAATGGCCCAAATAGGAAAATTATTAAGTGCAATATTAACACTGTTAGTGTGGTTTTTTCCCAAACTAACCGATGCGTTTTCCATTTCAATATCAATTACCGAACTACTGTCAATACTCTTTAAAAGATAACTATATTGGGAACTATTACCTTTCCGATTAAAATTTACCAGATTGTCAGTTTTTTCAAAAACTGTGAATTTGCCAGCAGCAGCTTCCAATTTAAGGTTAACATATTTTGAACTGTCTTCCATTGGAATATTAAATGTTTGAGTAGAATAACTTCGATTGGTATCGTCAAAATCTTCATCAAAATTTTCTTCGAAAAATTCGTCATCAAACCATTCGGTATTATGTTTATTGTTATCCCACGCAACAGTTTTGTTTAGCATGAAGGTCAAGGATCCCCCAAGTACTAGTAGCACTAGTATTATTTTAATCCAGTCTTTAACAGGAATTATTGAGACTCCCCAAAGTACCAGAATTACCGGCCACAATCTCCACATAGCCATCCAGTTGAAATGTACTAGTCCCAGGTTCTGGAGTATAAATAGAACTCCGGCAAAGATTAAAATAACTCCCCAAAAAATATTTCTAAATTTCATTGTCTTAGTTTTTTATGATTTGTAAATCGTTTTTAATTGTAAAATTATTTTTGCTCTTCAGTAGTTTCATTTACAATAGTATTATTATCAATGTTCTTCGATTTTGTTGCCTTTAGTATTTCGGGTTTTATCATTAGTGCTCCAATTACAATAAATACTATGGGCCAGAAATCAAGAATATTATAGTATGGTAATATTTTGTCAAATAGGATAATCAATCCAACAAAAATAAGGATCATGCCGGCAATTAGGCTGGTGTTGTTTTTTTTGTTCTCATTTTCAACACCTTCTTCACTAGTCTCATCCATATTGCTAGTGTCTTCTTGAATATTGCCGGCTTTCGTAAAATCCATTGGTTCCGTTGGAATTACCACCCACAAAATAATGTAGGCAAGAAGTCCGCCACCGCCAAATAAAAGCAGTAGAACAAAAGCAACTCTTATTAATACTACGTCAATATCAAAATAGTTGGCAAGTCCTCCGCAAACGCCGCCTATTTTTTTATCTCTTTCTGATCTGTAAAGTTTAGATGAATTATTCATTTTTTTTTATTTAATTATTGGTATTAATTTTTCAGCAAATATATATTGGCTGTAGCATCTGAGAAATGTAAAATCGGTGAATGGTGGAAACAAGTCGGTAAAAAGAGGAAGTTTGCCAAATTACATTATTAAACTCTTCTTTTATTTCTATAATTTTAATAAAGATAAGCTGTGATTTAATTAACAATATGGTATGCATGCATTGTTTATTTATAAGGTATATAAATTGCTATTTACTTTAATTATTGGTAATTTTAATTAGCAATTTTTACTACATTTACGAACTCAAAAACAGAACATATCTAAAGTATATAAATATGTTGATGTTAATTGAATAACAGCAATTTATTTGTTGTCTTTTTTCGGAAGTACTAAATTAAAATTATCATAAAAAATCAAATATAATGACTGCATTAAAAGAGAAATTGTATGAAAAGATAGAAGCACATCGCCCCCGGGTGAAAAAACTTCTAAAAGAACATGGTGAGAAAGTTATTAATGAGGTAACTGTTCAACAAGTTATCGGTGGAATGAGAGGGATTAAAAGTTTGATTACTGA
The DNA here is from genome assembly GCA_029933565.1 of Bacteroidales bacterium. GTDB lineage: Bacteria > Bacteroidota > Bacteroidia > Bacteroidales > F082 > BM524. Next base: position 28,935 of record JAOZNY010000003.1, on the reverse strand, counting down.
TATTTCCTATCTCGATCCCTATGAAGGAATAAGGTATAGAGGATTCACGCTACCTGAAGTATTTGAAAAACTTCCTAAGCCTGTTGGTGCAAAAATGCCATATGTAGAAGGTTTGTTTTATTTGTTGCTTACTGGTGAGATTCCTACAGAAGAGGAAGTGTCAGAAGTTATTTATGATTCAGTTAACAGAAGGCAACTTCCAAAGTATGTTTACGATGTAATCGATGCATTCCCTAACAATAGCCATCCAATGGTAATCCTTTCATCAGCAGTTATGTCGATGCAGAGAGAATCATTATTTAATTTGAAGTACCAAAGAGGTATGGATAAGATGGATTATTGGGATGCCACTTATGAAGATTCAATGAATTTGGTAGCAAAGATGCCTGTAATAGGTGCCTATATTTACAATAAATTGTATGGTGGAAGCGCAAGTTGTGATATGTATCAGGATCCAACACTCGACTTTGGTGGTAACTTTGCCTATATGATGGGTAAAGATAAGCCTTATGACGATGTTTCGAGGATGTACTTTATTCTTCATGCCGATCACGAAAGTGGTAATGTAAGTGCTCACACTGGCCACCTTATCGCAAGTTCACTTTCCGATATTTATTATGCTACCTCAGGTATGATTAATGGTTTGGCAGGTCCGTTACACGGATTAGCAAATCAGGAAGTGTTGCGCTGGATACAAGATTTAAGAATTAAAATGGGCGACAAAGTCCCTAGCAAAGATGTAATGAAAAAATTTGTTTGGGATACACTTAATAGTGGACAAGTTGTTCCTGGTTTTGGCCACGCTGTATTGCGTAAAACGGATCCACGTTATCAAATTCAACGTGAGTTCTGTCTTGAAAACCTTCCAAAAGACGAACTGTTTAAATATGTTGATATACTTTATAATATTGTTCCGCCAATTCTCCAGGAGCAAGGAAAAGCAAAAAATCCATGGCCAAATGTTGATGCTCAATCGGGTGTTGTACAATGGCATTATGGTGTTACCCAATATGATTTTTATACAGTTCTATTCTCAATAGGTAGATCACTTGGTGTTCTTTCCAATATTATTTGGGATAGGGCATTGGGTTATCCACTTGAAAGACCGAAATCAATTACTACCGATATGCTTGAGCAGATGGTAGGAATAAAAAAATAAAAAGATTAGATTTTTTTAGAAAAGGCCCTGTTGGTGATTTACTGACAGGGCTTTTTTTTGTTTATTTTGAAGAAACTAGAAAATCAACTAAATTTGTTTCTTAAACTATTTTTATGATCAAGCAAAAAGAAATTACACTACAGCCAATGTCAAAAGGCTTTCATAATATTGATGTAATTATTGAGAATGCTATTAATGATTTTCCGGAAATAGGACTGATAAATATTTTTGTGAAGCATACCTCCGCAGCATTGATGATAAATGAAAATGCTGATCCCAGTGTTAGATTAGATATTGACTCCTTACTTGAAAAGATGGCTCCTGAATCGGCACCATTTTATAAACATACAATGGAAGGCCCCGACGATATGCCGGCACATTTTAAAACAGCAGTATTTGGTAACTCCATAAGTATTCCGGTTACAAATTACAGAATGAACCTAGGCACATGGCAAAGCCTGTTTTTTTGTGAGTTCAGAAATTATGGTGGTAGCAGGAAAATTGTAGTTACTTTATATTTTTAACTTGAATAAAGGTAATATTTAGTGTGTTAAACAACAAACACGAAAATGGAATATTGGAGCGATGGAGTAATGGAAAAAACGACTACTGACAGCGAATAAATACTTCATCATTCCAATACTCCAAACCAATGTTTAATTGAATTCAGGTTTTTAGTTCTTGAAGTTGTTCGTTGGCAAAATGCTGTAATTGTGGATAAAACTCTTTAAACTGTAAACCAAGTTCATCGTAATTTATTTTGAGTTGAACCACGGCATCCTTCATCCCTGAAATATTATTTGTTCTCCTGTCCATGCCTGCAAAAACCCTTTCTAAACCATCGAATTTAGAATAGCCTACAAGCCAGTTTTGTGCAATTAAAAATGGCAACATTCTTTTTGTTCTTGCCGGAAGCAAACTAAAGTTGTTTCCAAGTATTAAATATACATGCTTTGCAAAGTTTTTAAGATTTGTTTGACTGTAATCTGCCCAGTTTACTGCTAGAAAATGGTCGTAATAAATATCCACAACTACTCCTGAAAATTTTCCATAAGCAGGTCTCAGTAGTCTAACACTTGTTTTAACTATTTCATGTTTGTCGGTAAATGAATCTATCTTTCGATGAAGAAGTATGCCATTTTTAATATTTGTAGGGAAGTCGTTCATGGTTTTTCCCTTAACCGAATCGGCAATAAAATTGCCAAAAAGGATATCACGGTTTTCACCTGAAAGATGAGAATGGGCAAGAAAATTCATTTGGCAAAAATATGACTATTTGTTCTTTGCTGCAACATCCCTCACCTCAACACCACCACCTGCCCAGTCTCTATTTTTGTTGTTCAAGTCTAATTTTAAATGGCCGAACTTCGGGGAAGCCTACATACTTCACAAATATTTTATTTTTTAATGAACTTCTTAAAAGTAGTTTTTATCCCATTGTCTGCGCTAATATAATACATGCCATTTGCAAATCCTGATAAGTTTATTGTCATTTCCATTTCTCCAACATAAAAATCATAGATAATCATGCCTAATGCATTATAAACTTTAATGTTTACTGTTTCGTGATTTTCTAATAGTTTAATATTCAGTATGCTCTCAACAGGGTTAGGGTATATCTGGAATAAATCCTGCATTTGAGTTTCAATATTGGGTTGAACTGCAACAGAAAAGTCAGAAACTGCAAATGCCGGGTAAAGAGAATAAGTTGCACTATTTCCTGCCGAATCTACTACTTTTATTTGAATATCGTAAAGCGCTGAGTCGTTGGTGATAAATGTTGATAAACCTGCTTTAAAGAAATCTCCAATTAATGAATCCTGATAAATACTATTAACAATAACGTCTTGCCATTCACTTTGTTGATGCTCTTTTATTTTAACTAAAGTTTGCTTCTGATTAATTTGATGAAATTCATGGCCAATGTGGAGTAAACTATAATCATAGAAATCTGCAGCAGCAAAATACAGATTAATCTCATTATCGGTATTAAAGATATGTCTTACAATATTGTTTTCATCCCTAAACTGAAATGGTCTGATTATGGGAGGCCTATAATCATTTAAAGTAGTATTAAAATTAAAAACTGCTTCACTTACTCCATTATAACTGTCAAACTCGTTATGATTATTTGTAAGTTTAATAGAGTATATACCTGGTTCAATCACAGAATAGAAATCACATCCGCTACCTGCATGAACAACATTGCCGTTTTCATCTAAAATCTCAAATAGTTGCGCATTGTCGTCATAATATATTTTTTCAGCAGCAGATCCATACCAGTCCCCTTGGCAACCAATTTCAGCATAAAAAGCCCGTATTCGCACCCATGGCAATGAAGCTCCCACTCCAGCAAAAAGAGTGTCAGTTTCTGATACTGTTGCATTTTCTTCATAAGGAGTGAAGGTTAAATAGTTTGAAATAGAATCATCTATAATATCATATAAATTTGTT
>JAOZNY010000003.1:18284-25222 GCA_029933565.1 Bacteroidales bacterium | reverse complement strand
ATTGTATCTTGATCTATTTGAGTCAGCGACATATAATCAATAAAATGTATTTCATTCTCTCCTAAGTGGTTACAGTATGTGTTACTGAAATTTATTTCAATATTGTCCTGATTATCGGAGAAGTAAAATTTCGTATCTGTACTTGAACTTGCCGATAACCTGAATCCCGCATGATAACCTAAAGGAAGTTGATACATATAACATATTTCATCCCATAAAAACGAACTATTAGGCAGAGTGTCTCCATATTTATCTACAGGTTTTAAATCAATTTCATAAATAGCATCCTCAGCATTAAAACTAATGGTGTCCATTTCATTAAACTCATAATTGCTATTAAATACATGTTTAACATCAGGGAGCATATATCTGGCCATGAAATCATAAGTTCCATGAGGTAATACAAAGTAGTTTTCGCTTTTGGGAAACGAGACAAAACTATAAATATGATTTTCCTGGTCAAAAGCAACAACTTCGGTAATCCAATAACCTTCCGTAATATTAACATATAATGTGTCACTTACTCTTTTCTTGTTTTCAATTTCATGCTTATCACCAAAAACTTCGAGTAATACAACGTTTAGAGAGTCCAATATATGTAACTCATTGGATATTAATTCATCAGAATTGTCACTTTCACTGTAGACTATTTTTAATATTGATTTACCATTTTCAAGTTCAATGGATTCCTGACTTATCAAATGGTACTTACTATCCAAATTTGCAATAGCAATGGATACATCACTGTTTTGCATCGGGCTTAATAGTTTATTAAGTGACACAATCGAATTTTCTTGTGCAAATATTGTATTAGATATTAGCAGAAAGTATAATAACAAATGTTTCATAACTTATTATTGAATTTGTAAATTACTTATATATTTTACTGCCTTATGGCTCATCTCATTACTTGGGTTTGGATGATTTATCAAATATAAGGAAAAAACGGATTTGTTTCGCGTCCTGGGTTAAAAGAGTTGAAACCATAGTTTAGTTAAACAGACTCTAGCACATCAAAATATTAATTACCGAAAGTGGAAACAAAGTAGGAATTGTAGTAATTATGGGTAAGTTTGAATTTCCCTCAATTTCTCAAACCCCCAATATCTCCTCCATCCAAGAAGAACCTTAATTTATATTCATTCTTGATAATTAAGTTCAAGCCAACAATACGTTTAATTTTGATAATTTTGCAAACGATTTAGAGTATAATCTACTAAAAAAAATATACATGCAAAAGTTGTTATTATTGGGAGATGAGGCTATTGCCCAGGGAGCCATTGATGCCGGAATTTCCGGTGTTTATGCCTACCCCGGAACCCCATCAACTGAAATTACAGAATATATACAGGCTTCTAAAGAAGCAAAGGAGTTTGGAATAAAATCAATGTGGTCATCCAACGAAAAAACTGCAATGGAGACTGCAATAGGGATGTCGTATGCCGGGAAAAAATCATTGGTTTGCATGAAACATGTTGGACTAAATGTTGCCGCCGATGCTTTTGTTAACTCTGCAATTACCGGTGCTAATGGAGGACTTGTAGTTCTTGCGGCCGACGATCCTTCCATGCACTCTTCGCAGAACGAACAGGATTCAAGGTTTTATGGGAAGTTCTCATTTGTTCCCATTTTGGAACCATCAAACCAGCAGGAAGCCTACGATATGACACGTTATGCTTTTGAGTTATCAGAAAGGTTTAGTATTCCTGTACTTCTTAGGATTACCACCCGGCTTGCACATTCACGTGCAGGGGTTACACGTTTGAAAAGTACAACTCAAAATGAGCTCAAACTACCTTCCAACCCACAGCAGTTTATTTTACTTCCGGCAATTGCCAGAAAGCAATATAAAAACCTACTATCTAAACAAGAAGGGCTAGAAGAAGATGCCTTTACATCAGGCAACAATGTTTATACAGATGGTAGTGATAAGTCACTTGGAGTTATTGCCTGCGGACTTGCCCACAATTATTTGGTTGAGAATTTTGAGGATGGAGAAGTTCCTTATCCGGTATTAAAAGTAAATCAGTACCCTGTACCTAAAAAAATGGTTCAGAAACTTTACGATAGCGTTGATAAAGTTTTGGTACTGGAAGATGGTTACCCGATTATTGAAGAATTATTAAGGGGATACCTAAACATTGATAAAAAAGTAAAAGGAAGACTGGATGGTAGTATTCCAAGAGATGGTGAATTAAATCCAAATATTGTTGCCAAAGCATTGGGAATGAAGATTGCTGAAGGTTTTGCCAGTGCCGATTCAGTGGCAGGCCGACCACCGCAACTTTGTGAAGGCTGTGGGCATTGGGATTCGTTTGGCGCACTGAATGAAGCACTTCAACCTTATTCGGGAGGTAGAGTTTTGGCTGATATTGGTTGTTATACATTAAGTGCGTTGCCACCATTGCAGGCTATTAATAGTTGTGTTGATATGGGAGCTTCAATTACAATGGCAATTGGTGCAGCTGAGGCCGGGTTGATTCCTGCTGTTGCAGCAATTGGCGATTCAACTTTTACCCACTCGGGTATGACCGGACTGCTTGATGCTGTTAACCGCAAGTCTCCAATTACAGTTTTACTAAACGACAACTCCACAACAGGAATGACCGGTGGACAGGATTCTGCAGCCTTTGGTAAAGTAGAGGATATTTGTCGTGGGGTTGGTGTTGAGGAAGCACACATTAGAATAATTAAACCTTTGAGACGACTTCACGAAGAAAATGTGAAAGTTATCAGTGAAGAACTTGAATACGATGGCTTATCGGTAATAATTACGCGTCGCGAATGCGTACAGACTTTAGCCAGAAGGATGAAACTAAAGCATTTGGATAAGAAAAAAGCAAATGCAAAAGTTTAATAATTTTAAAACAGAAAAATGAAAAAAGATATAATACTTGCTGGTGTAGGTGGACAAGGAATACTTACCATTGCCACAATTATTGGTACGGCAGCTCTTTCAGAAGGACTTGAACTTAAGCAAGCTGAGGTTCATGGAATGAGCCAAAGGGGTGGCGATGTTCAGTCACATTTGCGTTTATCGTCTAAAAATATTGCCTCCGACCTTATCCCAGAAGGAAAAGCCGACATAGTTATTTCCGTTGAACCAATGGAGTCGCTACGATATGTAAACATGCTCCATCAGGAAAAAGGCTGGCTGGTAACAAGTATGAATCCCTTTAACAATATTTCGAATTACCCCGAATTGGAGGATGTTTTAAAAGATATTTGGAAATTACCTCATTATGTAACCATCGATGCCGAAAAAGTGGCAAAGGAACAAGGATCGGTTAAGGCTGCAAATATTGTAGTTCTTGGGGCAGCAACTCCGTATTTGGATATTAAATTCGAATCGTTGGAAGATGCGATAAGAACTGTTTTTGCCCGTAAGGGAGAAGATATGGTTAAACTAAACCTGAAAGCATTAAGAGCTGGAAGGGATTTAGCAGAGAAGAGTTCGTAGCAAAAAAATATTTTCTGCTTTAAGGCAGTAAATTGAAAAAGCCGCTATTTGCATTTTGCAAATAGCGGCTTTTTATTTATACGTTATTAGTAAAAACTTATAACGGTTTTAAAAATTAAATAATCCAATTAAATCAACAACTCGTGCAGAGTAGCCCCATTCGTTGTCGTACCATGAAAGTATTTTAACAGTTTTGCCCTGTACCATTGTGCTCTCAGCATCAAAAATTGATGAGTGAGGATTGTGGATAATGTCAACAGAAACAATTGGATCTTCAGTATATTCCAAAATGCCTTTCATTGGACCTTCGGCTGCTTCTTTCATTGCAGCATTAATTTCATCTTTACTGGCTTCAGTCTTCAGGTTTACAACCAAGTCAACAAGCGAACCTGTAGGTGTTGGTATGCGTATGGCCATTCCGTCGAGTTTGCCATTTAGTTCAGGAATAATTTTCCCAACTGCTTTAGCAGCACCTGTAGTGGTAGGTATTTGCGAAACAGCTGCCGAACGTGCTCTTCTCAAATCGGAGTGAGGAGCATCGAGTATCGCCTGGTCGTTAGTATAGGCGTGGATGGTTGTCATTAATCCGTTTTCAATTCCGAAGCGGTCGTTAAGAACTTTAGCGACAGGAGCAAGGCAGTTTGTTGTACAAGATGCATTTGAAACACATTGGTCTTCGTCTCTCAACTCATTGTCGTTAACACCTAAAACAATCATACGATCGATGGCATCTTTTGAAGGAACTGTTAAAACAACTTTTTTAGCACCGTTTTTCAAATGGTCGCCATAGCCGCCCTTATTACTTTCGCGTTCACGAAAAATTCCAGTTGCCTCAACAACTACATCAGGAGTTTGTCCCCATTTAATATCAATTGGTAGACGTTCAGCACTAACAGGTATTTCTATTCCGTTTACAATTAAATTATTTGAATTAAATGAAATTTCACCATTAAATTTCCCTTGTGTCGAATCATATTTTAGTAAGTGTGCAAGTGTTTTAGTATCTGTAAGATCATTTATCCCTACTATCTCCATATCATTTCTTTCCAAGGCAAGTTTGAAAACATTACGTCCAATCCTGCCAAATCCGTTGATTCCAACTTTAGTCTTTGTCATCTCTTTATATTTTAATTATTAAGCTCATTTTTATTTCTCCATTAATGCATTAATTTTGTTTTAATTAATACCTGATAAATGAGTTTGACAAAAGTATATATAATAATAGTGTCAAATCAAGTGATAATTAACAGCCATGGAGAAAAAACTAGTTTCAAAAGCTCTTGAAGCAAATTTAGCAGAGACAAGGTATAAAGATGTAAAAATACCTGCTGATTATCAGGCGTATATAGATTTGTCGAAAAAGTACTACGGGATCAACAAACGTGCAAACGATTGCATAGTTGAATTTCAGCATCCTTTCTCAAACAGAAAATTTGTAATTGAAGAGTTAAGGGGTATTTTATTGACTGATTTCTGGTTTTATAATGCATTGGAAGATGCAGAACAGGCATTTTCAATTCCAGTAGAATTAATGCATCTTCTTTTAAAAGAAAAACTGGAAGTTAATCAGCATGTGTTGATTATTAAGACACTTTTGGAGTTTTCAGCCATACTTGATAAAGAAAAGAAAAACTATTCGGCTACTATAAATAGTTGTTGTAATGCAATGAACAAAGGACTTGAGAATGATCCTTATAGTTTTATTGTAGCTTCAAAATATTTTGAGCGTTATCTTAAAAATATCAGCAAAAGGGAAAATACGGGCCCTGTGGTAACAAAACTTACAAAGGAGATTTATTTGCAGAATATTTTGTTTTGGGAAAAGGAATCAAATATTGAGGAATGGCTACAGGCAAACAAAAATCTGATCAAATCTGACCATAAAAAAATTATTAACGAAATTGGCCAGCCATGGTTTAGGTTAATTAAGGAGCAACTTAATAATACAAACCAATGGAGCGAACTGGTAAAGAATACTCCAAATTTCGATCAGATTGCTGCACGCTTTTCCGATAGCATTAACCTTTTCAACTTTTTTATTGATAAGTTCTATTTCATATTCTATTTGCTAAAGTTAAAGGGAATGTTTAACCTTCGCGAAAGACTAATTTGGGATCTTAATAAAATGCTTAAGCAAACAATTGATGAACTCAATATTGAGGATGTTAAAGGTTTTACTAATCAGATATTCCAGTTTGTTGAAGGTTTAAGAAAAGATCATGGTTCGTCGATACTTGATATTTTTGAAACTCTTGGTAAGAAAATAATTGATCTGGAAAAGGAACAACCAACAGGCTTAGCCTATTATTTTGAAAATAAACTAATTGATTTTGGTTTTGAAAAACCGGGAGTGGTTTTTGTTAATGAAGACTGGCAACTTTCGGTAAACGAAAATCATATTAAGAATATTAGGGTCTGGCTAGAGTTGATAGAATATTCACCGTCGGAAATGGAAAAATTGCTTTCTGCCCTAATTATAAACCTTAAACTTGGTGGAATTTTTATAAACGACACCGACCTCTTTCAAAGGGACATTTCAAAAATCTTAAACTCCGATATTTCACCTTATTATAGAAAAGTAAAACAACTTACCCGGATATTTCCGGTTTATTTTAACGAAATTGGTGCTGAAGGTGAAATACGCAAGGTGACCACAACAATGGACGAGATATCGCATCGCGAAGATAAGTTGGTGCATTTTCTCAGAAAGCAAGTCCATACCGAAAGTAATAATACCCTTATTGGACTTACGCTTAGGATTTTTAAGTTTTGGCACGATGGCAAACTGGAGAACCTAAAAGATGATTTGCCTTTAAATGTTTATAATACAATTGATAAAACAAGTCAGTGGTACGCGCCCATCCATCAAATGGTTGTGGAATTATGCAAATTAAATAAGAGCACTCCCGAAGAACTGCTTGATCTTGACAATGATAGTTTTGAGAACTTATTGGGTAAATTATCCGATGAGCATCCTAAGAATAAAGAACGATTAAGGGATATCAGGATTTTATACGATCACCTTAAGGAAAAGTATTCATTTGAAACGGTTGATATTATTAGTCTTTTAAGACGCTATTCTTATTTGGAAGAATCAGATATTAGTAGTTTTAAACTAGCACTTGAAAATGATGACGTTGAGAAATCACTCAGTCATATTTATGGCTTTATGAATACTCTTAAGGAAATTATTTTTAATCCTAAACCAAGCAAAAGTTGGGAAAACATCTACCATAAGCGCCATATTGCCATAGGTATCCCATCGATGTACGGTGTTTACCGCGAACCAAAATTTGAAGCTCTGGGTTTAACTTTCAGGCTTGAAAATGTTGCCACAAGGTTGATGGAAGAGGTTGTCGATAAAATAAACCTTAATTATATTTCGGCTAAAACGCTTAACAATATCTACTTTATTCTTGATTATTTCCGTCAAGGTCTAGAGCTCGATGGAATAACAAACCAGAGTTTCAACTCCAAC
>JAOZNY010000003.1:3858-18184 GCA_029933565.1 Bacteroidales bacterium | reverse complement strand
TTTCCGTCAAGGTCTAGAGCTCGATGGAATAACAAACCAGAGTTTCAACTCCAACCTTTTAATGCTTAAATACAGTTTGAGGTCGCAAAGTTTTTCATTCGATCAGTACATTAACATCTTCCAGTTTATTGCTGAAGACATTAAGAAAACCATAGAAAGATATTTTATCAACACCTACGAAACACCACTGAACACAATTATTCCACAGATACTTAAATCCAAAAGCCCCAATTCTGAACTACCTGAGAATATTGTAGAAACTAGCAATAAGATTTCTGAGGAGTTCTATCGCAATGCTTTAGCTGAAGCATTTTTGATGCAACCTCTCGATAATTTCACATCGAAAATATTGATTTCGCTCCGCAAAATGGCCGATAACCTTGAGCCCGACCTGATTAAAAAAATCATGTCGTATAATTCAACGCTTATTTTAACCCAGTTGCGTACTCCAAATCCAATTGTCGACAATCAGGTTTTTATGGGTTCAAAGGCTTACCATTTAAAAAAATTAAGAATTGCCGGTTTTCCGGTTCCTCCTGGTTTTGTACTTACAACTGAGGTTTTTAGGAATTATAAGGCAATAACATCACATTCAGAACTTCTGAGTGAGATGCATACTATGATCAGGCAGAACCTTGCGAAAATTGAAGCAGTTACCTTAAAGGAATTTGGTAACTCCCAAAATCCATTGCTGTTATCAGTAAGGTCAGGAACTGCAATTTCAATGCCAGGTGCAATGGATACTATGTTAAATATTGGCCTTAATGATGAGGTAGCAGAAAGCCTTAGTAAGATGCCTGGTTTTGAGTGGTCGGCATGGGATTCGTACCGTCGTTTAATTCAAAGTTGGGGAATGGCTTTTGGGATGGAAAGGGATACTTTTGATCAGGTAATGGAAAGTTGCAAAATAAAATATGGGGCAAAGCAAAAGGTTAATTTCAGTAACGAAGAAATGAGAAATACTGCTTTTGCCTATAAAGAAATGCTCAGAAAAAATAATATTGAATTCGAAGAAAATGTTTTTAAACAATTGCTAACGAGCATCAATGTTGTTATTGAGTCGTGGTCCTCGGAAAGGGCTAGAGTTTATAGGAAGAATCTTCAAATTTCAAATGAATGGGGAACAGCAGTTGTTATTCAACAAATGATTTTTGGTAACTTAAAGGACACATCCGGGTCGGGTGTTACTTTTACAAAGAACCCAAAAATGCGTAAGCAGGGTGTTGAACTTTATGGCGATTTTACCCTAAGAAGTCAGGGAGAGGATATTGTTGCAGGGCTGGTAAAGCCAATGCATATTAGTAATAGTCAGATTTTAGGAAACGGTAATAATGGAAGAACTCTCGAAAATATGTTTCCTAAAATTTATAAAAAACTACATGAAATAAGTACTGAACTTACTCAGGACTTTGGCTATAGCCCACAGGAAATTGAATTTACTTTTGAATCGGAAGAACCGGAAGACCTATATATTCTTCAAATAAGGGATCTTGATATGTACACTAAGGCTACGTTGAAAATGTTCAACATTCCGCGTGAACAAATGAAACTTGCAGGTAGGGGAATAGGCATTGGGGGAAGTGCATTAAACGGGCGGATAGCTTTCGATATGGACGATATTAAAATGATTAGAAAGAAATTTCCTAAAGAAAAGGTGATTCTGGTTCGCCCCGATACCGTACCCGACGACATTGGGATGATTTTTGCCACAGATGGATTGCTCACTGCCAAAGGTGGAGCCACATCGCATGCTGCAGTTACCGCCACCCGCCTTGGCCGTACTGCAATAGTAAATTGTAGTAGTATGACCGTTTTGGAAAGCCAAAAAGTATGCCACTTCAAAAGGTATAAATTTTCAACTGCCGATAAAATTGCAATTGATGGTAATCTGGGGAATGTGTTTGAAGGTAATTACCCAATAGTGGATGAAAAGAATTATAAAGAGTTCAGAATATAATCTCTTTTTGAGAATGCATTACCATTTGGAGTGCACTACTCAAAAATCATATCGTAGGGTCTTGCAATGCTTTCGGTCAACTGAGGAATTGAAATATATTTGCTTTCACGACGGTATTCTTTCCCATCAAAAAATATAATTAAAGTAGGGCTGGTAAAGGCACCATATTTGGCTGGAAGTGCCGGATTTATCTCCGAGTTGACATAAGCCAAACTGATTTTTGGGAATTTTTCTTCAACCATTTGCAATACTTTTGGTCTCAAACTCACACAAGGGGCACATTTATCGCTGTAAAAATACACCATTGCAGCAATATTATTATTTATCAAGTTATCAAGTTCTTCGTTGGTACTCAGTTTGTTAAACATCTGTTGTAATAATATTAGTGTATAAATAATTGATTTTTTTATTGACTGCAAAAATAATACACTTTACAGATTTGCAAAATAAAAAAATGGTGTATCTTTGCACCCCGATTGTCCGATTGTGTAATGGTAGCACTTATGATTTTGGTTCATACAGTCCAGGTTCGAACCCTGGTCGGACAACTTAGGAGAGACGGAAAATGAATTTGAGGGGGCTTTAGGTCCCCTCGTTGTTTATATATGATTGATAAAAAGAAAATAGAGAAACTGGTCAATGCGGCTACTGATGGCAGCAGTTTGTTTGTTGTGGAAATTAAAGTTGGCAGCGACAACAATATTTCTGTAATAATTGATGGAGATTATGGTGTAACCATCAGTCAGTGTGTTGATGTTAGCAGGGCTGTTGAGGGAAATCTTGACAGGGAAATCGAAGATTTTGAGTTGAGTGTTTCTTCCTATGGTATCGACCAGCCTATTTTAATGCTACGTCAGTATCAAAAATATATCGACAAACCAATTCAGTTACATCTTAACGATGATACTGTAAAAAGAGGGGTGCTTGTTTCAACCACACCTTCAAAACTTATTTTAAAAGAAGAAATAGTAAAAAAGAATAGAAAGAGCAGAAAGATGTTAATTGGTGAGCCCATTGAGATTACGATGGACAACATTAAATTAGCTAAGGGCTTGATTGTTTTTTAACAGAAGAAAAAATTAAAAAATGGATACAATAAATTTGGTCGAAACTTTTTCAGAGTTTAAGGAATTTAAGAATATCGACAGGGAAACCATGATGCATATCATTGAAGAAATCTTCCATGCTATGCTTGAAAAAAAATATGGTGAAGAAGCCAATGTCGATATTATTGTAAACATCGATAAGGGTGACCTTGAAATATGGCGGTACCGCGAAATTGTAGAAGATGGTGAAGTTGAAGATGAAGTTCTACAAATTGCATATTCTGATGCCATTAAAATAGAGCCCGATTTTGAGGTTGGTGAAGATGTTTCAGAAAAGGTACGTTTAGCCGATTTTGGTCGCCGCGAAATTCTTGGAATCCGTCAAAACCTTGTTTCTAAAATACTGGACTACGAAAAAGATAGTGTATTTAAAAAGTATAAGGAGAAGGTTGGTGAGATTTTAACAGCTGAAGTCTATCAGGTTTGGAAAAAAGAAATTCTTGTTCTCGACGATGAAGATATTGAATTGATTTTACCAAAATCAGAGCAAATACCATCTGATTATTACCGTAAAGGTGATACAATAAGGGCTGTTGTTTCAAAGGTGGACCTTAGAAATAATAATCCTGTAATAATACTTTCACGAACATCACCTATTTTCCTCGAAAGACTATTTGAAGCAGAGGTGCCTGAGATTTACGATGGATTAATTACAATAAAAAGTATTGAAAGGGTTCCGGGTGAAAGAGCTAAAATTGCTGTTGAATCCTATGATGACCGTATTGACCCTGTTGGTGCATGTGTTGGAATGAAAGGATCGAGGATTCATGGAATTGTTCGTGAGTTGAAGAATGAAAATATTGATGTAATTAATTTTACAACAAACCAGGAACTTTTTATACAAAGATCACTTTCACCAGCAAAGATATCTGCAATAAAAATTGATGAAGAGAATAAAAGGGCCGATGTATTTATGAAACCCGATCAGGTTTCTCTTGCCATTGGTAAAGGTGGATTCAATATTAAACTTGCAGGTAAGTTAACCGGCTACGAAATTGACGTTTATCGTGATACCGATTCTGATGCTGAGGATGTAGACCTTAAAGAGTTTAACGACGAAATCGACCAGTGGATTATTGATGAACTTATGAGCGTTGGTTGCGATACCGCAAAAAGTGTTCTTGAACTTTCAAAGGAGGAACTTATTAAAAGAACTGACCTTGAAGAAGAAACAATCAAGGAAGTGTTCCGGATACTTAGAACAGAGTTCGAATAATAACAGTACTTTTAAGGTTTTTTGGTTTTCAATATTAAAAAAGGAATAATAATTAAATAGCATATATGTCTGATAGAGTAAAGGTAGTTAGGCTTAGCAAAGCAGCGAGGGAATTTAATATCGCTCTCGATACAGTAGTGGACTTTCTTAGTGAGAAAGGTTTTGATGTAATTAAGAACCCAAATACTAAACTAGATCCAGAGATGTATTCTATTTTGCAAAAAGAGTTTCAGGATGAAAAAGAAGTATTAAAAGCATCCAAGGAACGTAATCTTGAATTTCTTGGTCAGGGGCCGATAACTATTGGTGGTGCTTCAACTAAAGAACCCAAAAAACAGAAAGAGGATACTTATGTTCAGGATGAGATTTTTATTACAAATCATGGAGTAAGTAAGAAAGCTGAAAAGCCAGTAGTTGAGCCTGTTGATGAACCTGAGGTAATTATTGAAGAAGAAGTTGTTGTTGAAAAGCCAGAAACTGTAGCAGTTGAAGAAGAGGTTATTGAAAAAGAAGTTATAGAGGTTGAGACTAAGGAAGAGGAGACTAAGGAAGAAGAGATTAAGGAAGAGAAGAAAATAGAAGAGCCAACGGCTAAAGTGGAAGAACCTATAATTGAGGAAAAAACTGAAGTTGTAGAAGAGCCAGTAGTTGAAGTAGTAAAAGAAGAGCAACCAGAAACCATTGAAGAAGTTGTTGTTGAAGAAACAAAAGAGGAAAGTATCGAAAGTAAAGATATTGAATCAGAAAAAACAGATGGTAAAGATTTAAAGGTTGTTGGTAAAATAGACCTTGATGGCATGAATATGCGTACAAGGCCCAAAAAGAAATCGAAAGCAGAAAAGAAGAAGGAAGCAGAGGGAAAACGGAAACCTGTTAAAGAAATAGTTAAACCAAAGGCAGAAGTTAAGAAAGAAGAGAAGCCTGTTGCTCCTGCTACTCCTGTTACTCCTATTGCTGAGAAAGTTAAAAAAGTAGAGCAGAAACCTGTTCCGAAAGTTATTGAGGAAAAGAAAAAAGAGGAAGATCATTTTATTCCTACTAAGCATAAAAAACTTGAGGGTGTAAAAGTTCTGGGTAAAATAGAATTACCAAAACCACCACCTAAAAAGAAAAAACCCGAACGTGTAGCCTCATCGTCTGACGAAGTTGGAAACCGTAGCAAAAGAAAAAGAAAACGTATTAAACCTGGTGGTGGCCCGACCAATGCGCCTAAAACAGCCGGCCAACATAATAAAAAACCACCCCATAAGCCAGGTTACAAGCCAGGTGGACCTCAACGTAAAAAGTTTGTTAAAGCAGAGCCAACAGAAGAGGATATTCAGAAGAAAATAAAGGAGACTCTCAGTAGACTGTCACCTTCCGGTAAATCAAAAGCTTCAAAATATAGGAGGCAGAAACGTGATCATGTTTCAGAAAATATCCGTGAAGAGCAGGAACGCGTAGCAGAAGAAAAAGGAATACTTAAGGTTACAGAATTTCTTACTGCCAACGAAATGGCAACAATGATGAACATAGGTGTTACTGATATTATTAAAACATGTATGCAAATTGGTCTTTTTGTTTCCATTAACCAAAGGCTTGATGCGGAAACTATTTCGCTGCTAACAGAGGAATATGGTTTTGAGATAGAATTTGTAAGCGTTGATGATCAGGACAGTCTTGAAGTACAGGAAATTGAAGATACTCCGGAGAATCTTAAGGATCGTGCTCCAATTGTAACTGTTATGGGACACGTTGACCACGGTAAAACAAAATTGCTCGACTACATTCGTAAAGCAAATGTGGTAGCAGGCGAAGCCGGTGGAATAACACAGCATATTGGTGCCTACGAGGTAACCACCTCATCGGGTAAAGTTATTACTTTCCTCGATACTCCTGGTCACGAGGCATTTACTGCCATGCGTGCACGTGGTGCCAAAGTAACTGATATTGCAATTATTGTAATTGCGGCTGACGATAGTGTGATGCCTCAGACTAAAGAGGCCATAAATCATGCTCAGGCAGCAGGCGTTCCACTGGTATTTGCATTCAACAAAATGGATAAACAGGGAGTAACTTCCGATAAGATTAAAGATCAACTTTCTCAAATGAATATCCTTGTGGAAGATTGGGGCGGAAAATACCAATCGCAGGAAATTTCAGCCATTACTGGAATGGGTATTGAAGATCTACTTGAAAAGGTATTGCTTGAGGCAGAAATGCTTGAGTTAAAAGCTAACCCCAATAAACCTGGTAAAGGAACTGTAATTGAGGCAACACTCGACAAAGGACGTGGTTATGTGTCAACTGTTCTTGTTCAGGAGGGAACCATGAGAAAAGGTGATATTGTTATTGCCGGGCCTGTTTACGGTAAGGTTAAGGCAATGTTTAATGAAAATAATAGAAGCCAGAAAGAGGCTGGGCCTTCAGTTCCAGCTGTAATTCTTGGACTAAATGGAGCCCCTCAGGCCGGTGATATATTTAATGTAATGATTGACGAAAAGGAAGCTAAAACCCTTGTTGCAAAACGACAGCAACTTATGCGTGAGCAAAGCCTTCGTACACAAAAACATATTACACTTGACGAAATTGGCCGTCGTATTGCCATTGGCGACTTTAAGGAAATGAACCTAATTGTTAAGGGTGATGTTGATGGTTCAATTGAAGCATTAAGCGATGAACTACTTAAACTGTCAACAGAAGAAGTACAGGTTAATGTTATCCATAAAGCCGTTGGTGCAATTACCGAATCAGATATTCTTCTTGCTTCTGCCTCCAATGCAATTATCATAGGGTTCCAGGTTCGTCCTGTGCCACAGGCACGCAAACTTGCTGAGAAAGAGGAGATCGATATTAGACTTTATTCAATTATTTATCAGGCTACCGAAGAAATAAAGGCTGCTGTAAAAGGTATGCTTTCTAAAAAGACTGAAGAAAAGATTGTATGTAATATTGAAGTACGTGAAACATTTAGAATTACAAAGGTTGGAACAATTGCAGGTTGTTACGTGCTGGATGGAAAGATTAACCGAAATAGCACTATCCGTTTGATTAGGGATGGTATAGTTGTTTATTCAGGTTTACTTGGATCGCTCAAGCGCTTTAAGGATGATGTTAAAGAAGTTTTGGCAGGTTACGAATGTGGACTGAACATTGAAAAATTCAACGATATTAAAGTTGGTGACATTGTTGAGGCTTACGAAATAGTGGAAGTTGAAAGGTAATTCACTTAAAATTTAAGCATAAAAAAACCCGCTTCATTTTAATGGAGCGGGTTTTTTTGTTGAGATAAATTTTCTCCTAATTTGTCTTGGTCATTGTTTCGGTAACAACTAAAATAAAGTCGGCTAAATTTAAACTTTCTTCGTCAAGATCTTCAATTTCAGATTGCTCAACTGAAGCAATAGTTATAATTTTTAAGCCCGGCTTGTATTTGTTCAAATACCAAAGTGTACCCTCAAAGTTATTTGAATGGTAAGTGCCATTGTAATGGATAAATGTTTTGCCGGTTTCAGCAAATTCTGCAATTGAATATCCCATGGTTGCATCTTTTATTGCTTGTGCTTTTGGGAAGTTTTCGTTGCCATGACCCATCAGTTCCATTTGTTCAAGCATGTCTTTATAACCCTTAAGTTCAGGATCGTACTCAATTGGCATTGGAGCAAAATATGATTTTGCCTCAGCAGAAAGTTCTTCGAGACCTTCAAAGCCCTTTTTGTAAACAACAGAAGCATAACGCCTTGGAACGTTAGTAGCAACAAAAGTAAGGCTGCTGTCTTTTGCGAACTCCACTAGTGGTTTGTAATCTGTTTCGTAGTTAGGCCACAAACGGGCTTCTTTTTCAAAACTCTTTTTACTGATATTACCTGCAAGATATTCGTTTAAGATCAATTGGTTGTCGGCTTCGAACATTTCTGCACCCAGAACAATTGCACCATTCTTTTCAGTATAAATATCTTTTGTGAGTTCAAATTGTAGCCAATGGCATATTGGGTTGTTATGCAGTTCGCCAAAAAACACAACATCAGCATCCTTAGCTGCCTCAAGTAATTTCTTATATTTTACTTTTTTACCTTCCTGATTGAAGATTCTGTAGGCAGGTTTATCACTTTTAAAAGCACTTAAACCCATAAAGATGGCCATTACAATTAGTATCTTTTTCATTTTATTTGTTTTTTTAATTTTTCTTCGTGAAATACAAGAGGCAGCAACGACTCAATACCATCAACACTTAATGTTGGACCTGAATGCCCTTTCATTAATATTTTTATTTTTTTATCCTGTCGTTTTTATGTTTCGGCAATAACCTGACGGCAAGCACCACAGGGAGTAATGGGCGTGTTAATTTCAAAATTATCGGTATGTGCGGTTATGGCAATGGCCTTAATTGCCATTTTGGGATATTTGGATTTAGCAGTAAAAATAGCTACTCTTTCGGCACAAAGACCTGATGGATAGGCGGTGTTCTCTTGATTGCTGCCGCGAATAACTTCACCATTTTCAAGTAGTACTGCCGCCCCAACACTAAATTGTGAATAAGGGGCATAAGAGGTTTCTAGAGCTGTTGTAGCCTCATTTATCAATAATTCATCGCCTTTAGGCAGAGCCTCCCCTTCGGCATATTCTGATAAACTAATACTAATTTTTATTTTTTTCACTTTAATAATTTATTTGCTAAAATATGCATTCGAATTTGTTTTACCAAACATTAGAAATGTATAAAAGAAAGCGAACAAAGTAACTCCGGCCTGTGTTTCCAAAGTGTCATCCGAAAACATTGAGATAATCATTATAAAAAAGAAAACAATAAAGAAATAATCATTGAAATTCCTTGTAACTATAGGTGGATAGATTAAAGCGTAAATAAAGATCAAAAATCCAAATATTCCAAAACTAATCAACATTGCAAAAAACTGATTATGCGCATGATATCTAAACTCATCCTTAAGCAAAGACCCCATTTCATCATATTTATTGTAAAGACTAACCTCCAGATCGCCGGTACCCACTCCTGTTAACCAGTTCTCTTTTATTACTGCCAACGAAGCTTTAAGGTATTCTATCCTTTGCATAACCGAACTACCGCTTGGGTTTCCTGTTAAATTATAAACTTCGTAGCCTTTTAAAATTTTAAGAATTCTGGTTTTAAATCCTGGATTTCTAACATAATTTACGTTTGCACAGTCATTTTCAATCATTTTGATATCCCATTCCGAGAGGCCGTAAACACCATCATAGTCTTTTCGTAAATCTAATGAAGTTAAATACCTTAAAAGGCCTTCTTTAATACTGTGGCCATTTCCCCCCGATTTGTCAAAATCAATATTGCTACGTTCATTCCAAGCATGGCGCATTTCTTCTTCACAAATGTAAAGACCAACAAACCTACCATCTTCAACTCTATGGTCGATGGTATCGTGATAATAAATGTTTCCTTTGCTGCTATATTTGTCAAGATTATTAAAATTGATTATTGGGGATGTGGTAGCCTTATCGACTATGCTTATTATTTTAAAAACAATTCCGGCTGGAATTACAATAATTATTAGAATCATAATTATTTTGTACAATACTCTTCTTGCCTGAAACATATGCCACCACAAAAAGCCTAAACTAATTAAGAGTACAATAATGAAACCTGTAACCGACTCCAGAAGAATGATGAAAACAAAAAACCAGATGGCTATCAAGGCAAATAGTAATTTTAGCAAAAGGGCAAATTTATTATCTATAATAATGAAGTAAAGGAGTATAAAAAACCCAAAACTAAGGTTTAAGCTAAACCTGATTGATGAGATAAATGGTGATATTTCTCTAATATCAATAAAGTTTTTTTGAATTAATAACCAGAAACTAATGAATGAACCAGCAAGAATAGCCATCACATAAAACAGCATTAGTATCCTGAATTTTCTATAATTAATCTTTTCCATAGTAGCAAAAACTACTGGAAACAAGATTAATGGCACCTTTATCCTAAGATCCTTAAGAACATAGTTGAAGTCGGAAGAATAGAATGACCCAATTATATGTAAAAGGTAAATGAGAGAAAATGCAACTGCTGCTTTGTTTTTAAAAAACAGACTAAATTTTTCTATAATATTGGAATATGCAAGTACAAAAAAGTATTTTAAAAAATGTAAACTTCCTTTAAATATTCCTCCAAGATTAAAAAATCTATGACTAATGCTAAATGAAAAGCCCGACCACAGCCATAAGAACAGCAGCATAAATTCGCTGATGCTCATCATAAATTTAGAAAGGGGAATACTTATCACAAGTAGTACCAGGGTAATAAAATATGCTCCCGAATGGATATTTGTATTGGATTTGATCAAACTACCCTAATTATTTGTTATCGTTTTTTGCATAAGTTCCATCAAGGATAGATTTATAAACATCAGTTTCGGTGAGTACCCTAATTGCTTCATCAACTTCTTTATCATTTTCAAGTGAGGCAATTAATTTACCTTTTTGATAGTAATATCTGGTGATTATCTCAATCCTCAACATTTCTTCAATTTCGGTCCTGAACTTATCAATGTCAGATTTTTTTTCTTCCTTAATAGTTTCATCAAGTTCTTCGAGTTGCTGTTTAATGGCTTCAAGATAATTCTCCCTTTCAGCACTTTTGTTCAGCCTGTCTATTAATAATTCAGTTTCTGTTAAATAATCAAAATCCTGATTTATTACATAATCCTTAAAATCGTTATATGTTTCATCGCTGACGAAGAATAATTCAGGGCTATTTATCTCTGAATTTTCATAAACAAATTTATTTACAAAATTAAAGATGTAGTTTCCTGTGTACAAATCAGCACTAATCTGGCTGAACTTTACTGGTTCAACATAGATATCAGGAAAAATACCTGCTCCATCAAAAACTTCCCTGCCTCCATTTGTTTTGTAGGCTGTTAGTAATGAGTCAGGAATTTTACCATCGCTACCATTGTTTTCGTGATCAAAATAATCAATAGCTTGAATACATCTTCCACTGGGAATATAGTATTTTGCTACTGTAATTTTAATTTTTGAATTGTAAGGAAGAGGCATTACATTTTGTACCAAGCCTTTGCCATAAGTTCTCTGTCCAATTACAACTCCTCGGTCCAAATCTTGCAAAGTCCCTGCAACAATTTCAGAAGCAGATGCTGTGTTTTCGTTTACAAGAATTACAACCGGAATTTTTTTATCGAGAGCAACCGATTTTGTTTTGTGAATCATGGTGCTTTCTTTAAGTTTCCCTTTTGTTGTAACTACAATTTCTCCCCTAGGAACAAAAGTGTTTACAATATTAACGGCTTCGTTTAATAGTCCACCACCATTGTTTCTTAAATCAAGGATTATTCCTTCAAGATCATTATTCTCTTTAAGGTCGGTGAATGCTTTTTTTACCTCTGTACCCGAATTTGGATTGAACTGCATCAAACTAATATAGCCAATATTATTATTTAACATGCCGTAATAAGGTATGTTTGGAAACTTTATCTTTTCTCTGTTTATAGTATGTGTAGTTGGTATACTGTCGTTAAAAGGTATTACAACTATCGACATACCTGAGCCGGGAACTCCCTTTAATTTCTCGCTTACTTCTGTTGATGTTCTGCCAACAGCTGATTCGCCATCAATCTCAATTATTCTGTCGCCAGCCTTTAGTCCTGATTTTTGGGCTGGGAAGCCTTCGTAAGGTTCAGTAACAACAACATATTCATCTTGTTTTTGAATAAGTGCGCCAATGCCACCATATTCCCCTTTTGTCATTAACTCAAAATCTTCCAGTTTCGATTCGGGTACATAAACTGTATAAGGATCTAGTTGGTTGAGCATTGCATCAATAGCAGTTTTGCTAAGATCCCCAGGATTTATTTCATCGGCATACTGAAGATTTAGTTTACGCATTACGTCGGCATAAATCTCAAGGTTTTTTGAAAGTTCAAAATTATTGTTGTTTTGCCCAATTAGTGCAGTGCTAAAAAAAACGGCAATTAGTAATATTTTTATTTTCATATAAATTTCTTTCAATAAATTAAGGTACAGGGTCGTAACCACTTCCCCCCCACGGGTTACACGATGCTATCCGTTTTGCTGCCATCCAACCACCCTTAAAGGGGCCATATTTTTCAAGTGCTTCAACACTATAATGCGAACAAGTTGGTGTATAACGGCATGAACGCCCTATAAATGGTGACAAAGTATATTGATAAACCCTTATCAGAAAAATAAAAAACTTAGTCAGCAGATACTTCATCCTGATTTTTTATGGTCTGCAAAATTAAAATTATTTTCCTTTCTATTTCCTGATACGAAAGTATTGATTTTGCTGTATAAATGAAAGCAATATGAAAAGAATGTGGTTCTGTACTTTGTAACTCATAAACGATATGTTTATTTTGTCTGTATACTTCTCTAATAAGGCGTTTTATCCTATTTCTGTCAACTGCTTTTTTAAATGTTCTCTTGGGAACACTAATCAAAATGCTGGGCAGTTGTTGTTTTTCAGTTGATATTTTTTTTACTAATACTTTAAATGGATAATTGAAAAAAGATTTTCCTTTTGCAAACAGTTCTTCAATTAAGACTTTTGAATGCAAACGCTCATCCTTTGAAAATGTAAATCTTTTTTTCTCCACAAAAAATACTTAATGAAATGAATATCCAAATGTAGTTGTAATTCCCCAGTCATCGTTAGCAGCAGTACTTGACATAGGTTTACTATCAAAACTATAATAATAATTCAAACCAACATAAAAGTCGTTGAAGATTTCCACCTTAGTGTTTAAATTATATTCAAGACGCAGCCTTCCTTTAGTAGTTAAATTCGGGAAAAATGTAAAATCAGTAGTAATGTCAATCTCAGGATTAGTAAATTTAAATAACCTGTATTGAGTAGAAATGATAGCTTCCATATTATTTAGGGCAGTGGTATCGCCATTTGACCACTCTCGGTTTCCACTTAAACCACCTTCAAGATAAAATCGATTTCTATTGTTGTGTACAATATCCCAAATTCCGGAAGCTGCCAGGAAAAGCCTTAGGTCAAGTCCCATTTCAGTATTTTCGTTGGCACCTGTACGTAAACCTGCTGACCATTTATTTTTTATATATCGTTGGTAGTTAACTGTAATGTCAGCTTTTGCAGAAGTAATAGTATCTGCCTGACCAGTAGTATTATTAGTCCATGAAAATTCAAGATTTGATTTTCGTTTCCGAAACCCAAGAAGTCCGTTAAAATTAAAATTTCCTATACCACTCCCTTTGTTAAAATCAAAACCCAGATCGAATTTACCATGTAATCGTAACCAAAAGTTCTTTTTTATGGGGTAAACTTCTATTAAGCTACTAACATCAATTAACTCAATTCTTTCACTCAGTACAACTTTTACTTTTCTCTTATAATGGGAAGTGTCGAAAGTACCAAAGTAGTATAGGCCGTTAGATAATTTTATTTCAAAATATTTCTGTGATTTTATTGACTGCACCTTATCCATTTCATATTTAATGGTTCCCATTCCATCCATTTTAAATGTAATAATACCATAATCAAGGCGCTTAATTTCGCCTGTAAGTATATTGCCATTAATATGAACAATAGTATCTGTTTTCTGACCGAAAGCAGATATAGTTACAAAAAAGAGCAGGCTTATTATTAGTTTTTTCATTAAAAAAAATAATTGGGTGCAAAAATAATAAAATTGATGGGTAAAGATTTAGACTTTTGAGTTTTGAGTAGTATTTAATAAGAACCTCAGTTCGACTTAAGCGTATAATAGACAAAGCCAGTAATTGCCTGAATTGTAGAATGAAAAGGGTCTGTCATCCTGAGCGGAACGCAGTGGAGTCGAAGAATCTCCAAGGAGAAAACATCTTTTGGGGGAGATATTTCGACTTCACAAGCATTACTATCGTCATGCTTGCTTCGCTCAATATGACAGCGCTGTTTAAATTGTTGATAACGTGCAGCCTTGCTAGATTTCTTATGTCGAACACAGATTAATACATAAAACCTGTTTAACTGCAATCGTTTGAAACCAAAAAAACTCAGCACTTCAAGTTTTTAAACTGAAATTC
>JAOZNY010000003.1:0-3758 GCA_029933565.1 Bacteroidales bacterium | reverse complement strand
TGCAATCGTTTGAAACCAAAAAAACTCAGCACTTCAAGTTTTTAAACTGAAATTCTACTTTTTTAAATCAATAATAAGCATAATCAAATGGTTACTTTAATGAAATTGAAGTAATTTCGGCAACAAATTAGTTTTATATGATTAAGAAACCGTTACTTAGTTTTTGGCAAATTTGGAATATGAGTATTGGATTTTTAGGGATCCAGTTTGGTTTTGCCCTTCAAAATGCCAATGCTTCCAGAATACTTTTAACCTTTGGTGCCGATGTTCATGAGTTGGGTTGGTTTTGGCTGGTTGCACCAATAACCGGAATGATAATCCAACCAATTGTAGGATACTTCAGTGATAAAACCTGGAATGGACTAGGACGCAGAAGGCCTTATTTTTTAGTGGGGGCTTTGTTTACAAGTACGGCTTTGATATTAATGCCCAATGCGCCACATTTCGCTGGCTATATTGCACCAATGTTTATAGGTGGTGGAATGCTAATGATTATGGATGCTTCAATAAATATTTCCATGGAGCCATTTAGGGCGCTAGTTGCTGATAAGTTACCTGACGAACAACTTACGCTTGGGTTTTCAACTCAAACTGTTTTGATTGGAATAGGTGCAGTAGCAGGATCATGGCTTCCGTATATGTTAAGAAATTGGTTTAGTATTGGAGATGAAATTGTTGACAAAGGCATTATTACAAATGATGTAATTTATTCGTTTTATATGGGTGCGGTTATTTTGATTGGAACTATTTTATGGACAATTTTTACAACCAAGGAGTATCCTCCTGAATTTTACGACGAAGTTGAGAATGAAGAAGAAAAATCAAAAGGGTTTAAAATACCTAAAGTTATGTGGCAACTGCTGCTGGTTCAATTCTTTTCATGGTTTGCACTTTTTTCCATGTGGGTTTATACAACACCAACAGTAGCACAACATTTTTTCGGCACTACCGATCCTAATAGTGCAGCCTATCAGGAAGCTGGTAACTGGGTGGGAATATTATTTGGTGTTTATAATGGTGTTTCTGCAATAATTGCACTTAGTCTTCCACTTGTTGCTAAAAAAATAGGGCGTAGGTTGACGCATGCTTTGGCATTAACCATTGGTGGATTGGCGTTCCTGTCGTTTTATATTATCAACGATCACCAAATGCTAATTATCCCTATGATAGGAATTGGCATCGCCTGGGGTAGCATTTTAGCAATGCCCTATGCAATGTTGGCAAATTCATTACCGGCAAAACAGATGGGAATGTTTATGGGTTTATTTAATATGTCGATTACCATCCCTCAAATAATAAATGGTGTTTTTGGTGGGTTGATATTGAAATATGTCTTTAATAGCGACCCTATTTATTCAATTATAATGGCAGGTGTATTTATGTTCCTTGGAGCAATAAGTACTGTTTTTGTTAAGGAGAAAGATGCAAGTGCGAAAGCCTGATTGGGATTAATGGTAATTAAAGTATAACAATATCCTGCCTAGTACGTCTTGAATCAATAAATAGATTATCTCTTTTTCTGAAAAAACTGAACTAAAAGCGAAGAACATTCATCTTTAAGCACATTTGACACAATTTCAGTTTTTGGATGAAGTATTTTCAAACCATGTTTTGAATATCCCCGTTTTTCATCATTTGTTCCGTAAACTATTCTGCCAATATGAGTCCAGTAGGCTGCTCCACCACACATTGTACAGGGTTCAAGAGTAACGTAAAGTGTGCATTCGTTTAGGTATTTCCCACCAAGATAATCTGTTGCTGCTGTAAAAGCCTGCATCTCGGCATGGGCTGTAACATCGTTTAGGGTTTCGGTTAAATTATGAGCCCTTGCAATTATTTGTTCGTTGCAGACTACAACTGCACCAACCGGAACTTCATCTTTGTCAAATGCTTTTTGCGCCTCTTTCAAGGCTTTTTTCATAAAATATTCGTGAGTTTTTTTTATCATGTTTTTTCCTTTTTAGTCCACGGACTGAAGTCCGTGGCAACTCAAAGTCCGTGGCAACTCATAATCCGTTATAATTCATAGTTTGTGATAACTCATTGGAAACAAACAAAAAAGATATCTTTATTAGTTTCGTTTTTTAAATCTTCTCCTGATGTATTCATTTATTTCCTTTAACGAATTTATCTGTTGAGAAGCATTGCCCGAACGAACATAAAATTTCTCAATCTGTTGTCCCTGTTTATCTTTTGTTTTTAAATAAAGTGGGGCATACGAAGCGTTTATTTGGATAACACAAATTTGTTTTTTCTCAAATTCATTAAAATAGAGAAGTAGGTTTTCGTTAGCAAAGCTTATCCCAAACTGGTTGTTTATTAGTTTTCTGAGATGAAGTTCGAAATAATCGGCATCCTGTTTTTTCAATGTACTAAAGTCGTTTTCTAAACCTAGGATATTTAAATCATCATCAACACCAATAAAAAGAGTCCCGCCCTTTGCATTGGCAAAAGCCGCAATGCTTTTTAGGATAACAGTTTCTAATATCTTATTCTCTTTTTCTAATCTGTAATCGTAACGCAGCGATGATTTAAATTCTACAAATTCCGTTTCACCTTCACTTATTAATTTAATAACAGTTTCTTTCTCATGTTTTTCTAAAGGTCTTATTTCTGTTCTTTGATTTCTTCTTTTAAAAAAAGAAAATACCAAAACTATTAGCCCAAGTACAAACAGGCTTATTGCGAAATATAAATATTTCATACGCAGTTGTTGGCGCGAAAGCATAATATCATTTTCCGAAATAGTGATTGTAAAGCCTTTTATTGTTTGATGATTAATTGTGTCGATATGCGTCCAGAAAACCTGATCAAATTTTTCAAATGAATAAGAATAAGGTTGGTTTTTTTTATTTACAACCCAGTTCTTTAAAATGCTTTCCACCTCCTGGCTAAGTTGATTGTAAGCAGTTATTTTTGAAGTATCAGAAGTCCTGATAGGTGTTATCAAATTCCCCGACTCATCAATTATATTTACCAACGGGTTCTCAAACTTAAAAATATCGGAAAAATTCCCTGCCATCTCTGAAGTTTTATAAAGTAAGCCTATAATATATTTTTGTTTTTTCGAATCTGTAACTTCAATAACATTAACAAATAAATCTCTTTCATCGGGTATTTCACTTTGTGCTATCCTCCATGTAGATTTCCCATTTAATTTAATATTCCGGGAAATAATGTTTTTATTTTTCTCATTCATAAAAAAATTATAGGTATCGCTCCATTGGCTAACTATCTTGAGGTTTTCGTCAAGCCTAGTCCAGTCAAGCATCGAATCGGCAGTTGGCGTTGAGTAAGTTGTTGCCCAGGTTTTCTCTTCCTTTATAATAACATAGTTTATGTGATTGCTAAAAAGTATAACACCTTTTAAGAATTTATCATTTTTTATTTGCTCAGTAAAAACCTTGTTTAACTCAGTATGAGTAAGCGAATCTGTATTGTTTCCAATATCTCCTTCCTTAATGCTGGCAGTTGTGTTTTCTGCATTTGAGAGAAAAGACTTTAAGTTAGTTTTGAACTTTTGGGAAACTGAACTGATTAATTCATCAGAAAAAACATTCTTGCTTTGCGATGAGAAATAATACCATAAACTTATTGTTGCCAACAAGAATAATACTATTGAGATACTAACCCCTATTTTTTTGCTCATGTATTTTAAAATTTCAAGGCAAAAATAATGGAATAAACTAAAACAATCTTCTACCCAAGGAGTTTTAGCGAAAATTAACGAAATCCTTAAGTATTATTTTACTTAACAA
>JAOZNY010000454.1 GCA_029933565.1 Bacteroidales bacterium | reverse complement strand
GGAAAAATTGCTTTCTCATCCCTTTCTAATACATCCTGGATTAATTCGCGCTGTGCATAATCGCGGGCAGCCTGTTGGATCATCAACTGTTCTTCGGTAAATTCAAAATTCATATTATAATAGTTTTTGTTTTGCTACAAACTTAAGTTATTTATTCATAGAAATGGTTCTAAATAACAGTTGTCGGGTTATCAAGTTGTCATTGTTGTCAATTTGTTAGAATAACTTACAATTTCCGATTAGTGCCAAACTTTAGTAATTAAGACCCTGCGAAACAACGATAACCTGATAACTGGATAACCCGACAACACTCACCTCAATCCCTTTTCATCTTCCCCATTTTTAACATTTTCTCAGCAGTTTTATTAAATTCATCAAGTAATGTATCCATAATTTGTTCAACAGTCTTCACTTGATTTATCATTGCTGCTACCTGTCCTATTTCTAATTCACCTTCAATGGTATCTCCTTCAAACATTCCCAGTTTTGCACGCCCTCTGCCAAGTATTTCTGCAAGTTCTGCTTTGGTCTTTCCTTCTTTATCGGCCTGGTAAACCTTATTAAAAAATTCATTTCGTATTAAACGAACAGGAACTAGTTTTTTTAAAGCAAGATATGTGCCTCCATCATCAGTTTCAACAATAGTGTTCTTGAAATTTTCGTGAGCAGAAGATTCTTTTGATGCAGCAAATAAACTTCCAATTTGAAAGCCTTCAGCACCAAGTGCTTTTGCAGCAAACATTGACTGTCCTGAGCCAATTCCTCCGGCAGCAATTATCGGAATTTCAATAAACTCCTTAAGCATTGGTATTAAAACCATTGTGGTTGTCTCCTCAAAGCCATTATGTCCTCCGGCCTCAAATCCTTCGGCAACAATTGCATCAACTCCTGCTGCCTGTGCTTTAAGTGCAAATTTTTTATTGGCTACAACATGGACTACTGTAATTCCGTTTTCCTTTAATTTAGAAGTATATTTTGCCGGATTACCTGCAGAAGTGAATACAATTTTTACTCCCTCCTCAATTATCAAATC
>JAOZNY010000251.1 GCA_029933565.1 Bacteroidales bacterium | reverse complement strand
AATTACTTCATAAGCACCTTATTTATTTTAGCACTCCTACTCAACTTGACGGTTATGGCACAGGTAGCCATCAATGCCGATGGCAGCAGTCCCGAAACCTCAGCCATGCTGGATATTAAATCAGATACGGCAGGTATTCTTATTCCACGAATGACCATGGTACAACGTGATGCTATTTCCAATCCGGCCACCGGCCTGATGATTTATCAAACAGACGATGCAGCCGGTTTTTATCATTACGATGGCTCCAATTGGAAAACAATAGGTTCAGACGCGTTTGCTATTGATGATCTTGCTGATGGAAAAGCATGTAGGTCTAATGTTTTTCTTGGTTTTGGTGCCGGTGGCGCATGCAGTAGTGCTAATTTTAATGCAGCATTGGGATATGAAGCATTATATACAAATTCGGGGGGTGAATTTAATACCGCTATCGGCTTTCACACATTATACAGTAATACGTATGGAGAAAGTAATACTGCCACCGGGCATCAGGCACTTTTTCATAATATTGAAGGAAGTTATAACATCGCCTTTGGACAAAGTGCGCTTGTAAATAATACGAGTGGTGGGTATAACACAGCTGCTGGTTCAGATGCATCCGGAAGTAATACAAGCGGAAGTCACAATACTACTTTTGGCTACAGGGCAAACTATAACAACCTGACAGGTTCTGATAATACCATCCTCGGGTATCAGGCCGGAGACGGAAGTTCAGGGGTAAGTATTTCAGGCAATATTTTCCTTGGCTATCAAGCCGGATACAATGAAGCAGGAGACAACAAACTCTATATCGAGAACTCCAATTCATCTACTCCATTAATTTACGGTGAGTTTGATAATGACATTGTTAAGATAAACGGTAATCTGGAAGTTACAGGCTCTTTTATTGGCATTGGTATTGACGATTTGTCGGATGGAAAATCAGATGGAAGCAGTGTTTTTCTGGGAGCCTCAGCAGGTACCAACAACGATGGGACAGACAATTCTAATACTGCTATTGGCTCTAATGCAATGTATTCCAATACGATAGGCGTTAGTAGCACAGCCATTGGGTATTCTGCCTTACACTACAGTACAGAAAGTAATTATAATACCGCTTGTGGTGCGATGAGTTTGTTTGCAAACTCAATAGGGGAGTATAATACAGCACTGGGATTTCAGGCATCAAATAATAACACAACAGGGGATCAAAATATTTCTATTGGCACTTATGCGAATCTGTATAATCAGACAGGATCATATAATACGATAATTGGTACCTATGCCGGTGCTGGTACTGCCCTGCATAATAAATCAGGCAACGTATTCCTTGGATATAGTGCCGGTTTCAATGAAACAGGAGACAACAAACTGTACATCGAAAACTCTAGTTCTTCAAACCCGTTAATTTATGGCGAGTTTGACAATGATATTCTGGCCGTTAACGGATACCTGGGAGTAGGCACACAAACACCTGGTGTCAAACTTCAGGTGGTTGGCAGCATTGATGCGATACTGTCAGGAGGAGGTTACCTAGTTACGGGTTTGACCAGCGGGCAAAATATTGTAATGGACGAAAACGAGATTATGGCACGAAATAATGGCGCACTATCTGCGATTCATCTGCAAAGAGATGGAGGAGCATTTAATTTGCATTATAGTATGGCAGAGTCCAGTGAGTTTGTTGTGGCCTCGGATGGTAAAACGGGTATCGGGGAAAACGTGCCAACCGCAAAACTGCATATCAATACCATTTCGGGAGAAGATGGTTTGCGGGTTCAAATTAATGGTGCTACCAAACTAAAGGTGGCTTCAAATGGCGGTGTAGCGGTTGGATATAACCCCACAACACCTACTTATGCCTTGCAGTTGCAAAACAGCTCTGTTGATTTAGAAGGAAGGGGTATTGCCTATTCGTGGACAACATACAGCGACGGGCGATTGAAAACCAAACAAAAGGAGTTGGAATATGGTTTAAGTGAAGTGATGCAACTGCAACCTAAAAGCTATTTCCACCACAGTTCCAAAACAAATGAAGACGGCACTTTTACATTACTGAGCACTCAAAAGACCTTTACTTTCGGGTTTATCGCCTAAGAGTTGAACCAAATCATTCCTGAAGCCGTTTATGTTCCAAAAGACGAAACAATAAATCTTTGGGCAATTGATTATGAAAAGTTGATTCCCGTGCTAACCAGAGCCATGCAGGAACAGGAAGAGAAGATTGAAAGTCAACAGCAAACCATCAATGAATTGATTCATCGCATGGAAAAACTAGAGAATATTAAAGACAAAAACTAAGTATTTTTATACTTTTAATTTTTTAACCAAAGGTAGGAAATTTGGTTACTGTGAGCCTGCTCTAATTTTGGAGCGGGCTTTTTATTTCCAATAAAATAAATTCAAATGAGTATTAGATTGTTTTAAAGATAAATATTTAAACAATGGCATACTTGCTAAAACTCCGAAGTAAAATAAAACTCAATATCCGAATACTTTGACTGAGCCATTTGCAGTGAGTACTGCGATTCGGCAAGGAACACTTCACGACCTTCTTTGTCAATTGCAATTTGTAGTGCTTTACGTGCCCTAAAATCTTCCAATTGTTCCTCGTTGTCGCTAACAAACC
The DNA here is from genome assembly GCA_029933565.1 of Bacteroidales bacterium. GTDB lineage: Bacteria > Bacteroidota > Bacteroidia > Bacteroidales > F082 > BM524. The sequence continues at coordinate 1,437 of JAOZNY010000251.1, read as the reverse complement.
AGGTAGTTTTAAAAAGGTTAATTGGCTCGAAGCGGCATTTAGCACCGTATTCATGTTCAAGGCGATATTGGATTACTTCAAACTGTAGGGCACCAACAGTACCTATTATTTTTCTGTTGTTGTGTTTGCCTTTAAATAACTGTGCAACTCCTTCATCCATCAATTGATCGATGCCTTTTGCAAGTTGTTTGGAGCGCATGGGATCGGCATTTTCAACATATTTAAAAAGTTCGGGTGAAAAACTAGGCATTCCCTTAAAATTAATTTTCTCACCTTCGGTAAGGCTATCTCCAATTTTAAAATTACCAGTATCGTGAAGGCCAACAATATCTCCGGGAAAAACCTCATCAATTACCGATTTCTTTTGCGCCATAAAAGCAGTTGGGCTCGAAAACTTTAATTGTCTGTTCTGTCTGACGTGCAAATAATTTATATTCCTTTTGAACGATCCCGACACCACTCTCACAAATGCAATCCTGTCGCGGTGGTTTGGGTCCATGTTTGCATGAATCTTAAAAACAAAACCGCTAAAAGCATCTTCGTTGGGATCGACAAAACGTTCCTCAGTCTCTCGGCCTGTTGGTGATGGGGCAATTTGAACAAATACATCGAGAAGTTCTTTCACTCCAAAGTTGTTTAAAGCACTCCCAAAAAATACCGGCGAAATATCTCCAGCCAAATATTCTTCAACTTCAAATTCAGGGTAAACTCCGGTTGCAAGTTCCTGATCTTCTCTAAGTTCAGTTGCTTTTTCTCCAATGTACTCTTCAAGTTCTGGATTGTCAAGATTATCGAAGGCAATGCTTTCTTCAATTACCTGACTGCCAGGATTAAAAAGGTTAAGGCTTTTAAAATGCATATTGTAAACACCACGGAAGTCGGCACCCATGCCAATAGGCCAACTAAGCGGAGTAACTTTAAGATTCAGTTTCTGTTCCACTTCATCAAGGAGTTCGAAAGCATCCTTACCTGGACGGTCGAGTTTGTTTATAAAAACCATGATTGGGATTTTGCGCATGCGGCAAACCTTTACCAATTTCTCAGTTTGTGGCTCAACACCTTTTGCAACATCGATTACAACAATAACACTGTCGGCAGCGGTTAGCGTACGAAAAGTATCTTCCTGAAAATCCTGGTGACCGGGAGTGTCGAGAATATTAATTTTACTTCCCTGATATTCAAAACCCATTACAGAAGTGGCAACAGAAATTCCCCTTTGGCGTTCAATTTCCATCCAGTCGGAAGTGGCAGTTTTTTTAATTTTGTTTGATTTAACAGCCCCTGCAACCTGAATTGCACCACCATACAAAAGCAACTTCTCAGTTAATGTAGTCTTACCGGCATCCGGGTGACTGATAATTGCAAATGTCCTCCGGCGGTTTATTTCCTTTAAGTTTCCCATTCGATTTTTTTGTGGCTGCAAAAGTAAAATATTTG
>JAOZNY010000250.1 GCA_029933565.1 Bacteroidales bacterium | reverse complement strand
TTTCGATATTATTATCTATAAAGATTTCGCCCCGCTGGGGCTGGTTAGTTATTCTGTTTAATTTATTATTAGTTCAAAATTTATGATATTTCAAAATGTAATTATTCTGCAAAATTAATGTATTGATTTTGTTTTACATAGCATTTAGCCCCAGTGGGGCGATATATTTATAAAAGCATCACAAATCTATTAGAGCCCCGTAGGGGTGAAATATAAAATTCTATTCTAAAAAATCAAATACATATTTATTTTTAAATTCTATTTCAAATTTTTCTAACAGAGATAAATACTCACTCTTGAAACTTTTCTTTTTGTGGTGTTCCTTTTGATTCATTACATATTTTGCCACTTTATCTATTTGAGAGTGTCCGTAAGAAAATCCGCCAAATCCTTCCTGCCAGGAGAATTTCCCTTTTACAAAACCTTTTTCGTTTATCCACTTAGAAGAATTAGATTTAATATCCTGAACTAAACTGGATAATGATTGATTTGGTTTCATTCCAAAAAATATATGAATATGGTCGGGCATGCCATTTATGGCAATCATTTTATGTCCCTTGCTTTGAACAATACCTGTAATATATTTCTGCAATTCATTTTCCCATTCAGCAAGAATTAGACTTTCTCTGTTTAGTGGAGAAAATACAGTGTGGATGTAGATTTGTGTGTAAGTATTAGCCATTTAATTGTTTTTTAATTGCGAGCCACATGTGTCATATTGTACGGAGGTTCAGGAATTTCAATTAAATAAGTTTTTTTCTTTTTGTTTTTCAGGTCTTTTTGTCTGAGCCATGGATTAAAGTTTTTTAGTAATTTATAGGATATTCCTTGTTCAGCAGCGAAATCTGCCCAACTGTCGATGCTGGTCTTTACTTCGATGGTTTTTGTGGGAATAGGCTGATAATAATCTTTTTCTTCAAGGTAGAAACCATAGGATTCAGGATTCTCAAAAATAAGTTTGACAGCCAGAATACGATAAATATACCTTGCTGTTTCATCGTTCAGAAGCAAATCGTAATACGAACTTTCCTTTTGCCTGTCCATTTGTCTTAATATCCCTGTAATACCTGCATTGTAAGCAGCAGCAGCAAGTGTCCAGTTGCCAAATTTTTCATGGGCATGGAGGAGGTATTGACAGGCAGCTTCAGTTGATTTTCTAACATTGTAACGTTCGTCAACATCTTTGTCAACCTCAAGGCCTTTTTCCTTGGCTGTTGCTTTCATCAATTGCCAGTAACCTTTCGCTCCTGCGGGAGAAGTTACATTTTTCAATCCACTTTCAATAACTGCCAAATATTTAAAATCATCAGGGACATTGTTTTTTTTGAGAATTTCCTCAATCATGGGAAACCAACGATGTGAACGTTTTATCAATTGAAGTGTTGATGAATGCCAATAGGTGTTTACTGATAGTTCTTTATCAAGAGACTCTTTTACATAAAAAAGATTAAGCGGGACCAGTTCGTTTGCAAATGTTAAGGTATCAGGAATAGGTAATGATACTATTTTATAGTATTGTTCATTTGCCCCCGGCAGTTTGTTATTTTGGTGTTCCTTCCAAAAGTCGATACCAATTACAAGTGCAATAATAATAATTGCAAGCAATATGTACGAAAGTAGTTTGTTCATTTATTGATATTCTAATAAAAGTATCCGGCAAAGATAATGGTCTTTAGAACATGACATCCCACTATTTTGTTAACGATTGAAAAGATGGTTAATTGAAAACACTCAAGATGTTTATCAAAAGGGGCTTACGAAATCCTTAAACGGAGGGCCGGTTTTGTCCTTTTCAGAAAGTATTGGGTTTTCCACTTTCCAGTCGATGTTTAAATCAGGATCGTTCCACAAAATGGAGCCCTCTGATTCTTTATTATAGACATTAGTGCATTTGTAAAAAAACACTGTATTGTCTTCTAAAGTAACAAAACCATGAGCAAAACCGGGTGGAATCCAATACATCCATTTGTTATCCTGAGTAAGTTCAACAGATGCCCATTGACCGTAGGTAGGAGAATTTTTTCTAATATCGACAGCAACATCTAAAACTGAGCCGCGCATTACCCTTACCAGTTTTCCCTGAGCAAAAGGTGGTTTTTGAAAATGTAATCCACGAAGTACTCCTTTTGACGATTTGCTCTCATTATCCTGAACGAAATTCTGGTCGATGCCGTTTCTTAAAAACAATTCTTTGTTATACGATTCAAAGAAATAGCCTCGGTTATCTTCAAACACTTTTGGCTTAACAATATATAAATCAGAAATATCGGTTTTTATTACTTCCATTACAATTTTTTAGCAAAAGTATTATTTTCTAGGTTTATAATAACTTTGTTTTTAACATAATGTCAAGATACTGAAAACTATAAATTGAAATCTAATTATAAAATCTCATGCTATTCTATTTTATTATTTGTTAGCATTTAAATACATAATTGTTTTATTTGCTCATTCCTTAATTTTTATATTGTGTGTAGGGTACGTTTTTATTCTATTTTTCTTTATATCAAAATATGTCGCGAATTGGGTTTTGGGTTTACCATCTTCATAAAATGATAAAATTATTTTATCTCCAATAATTGTTACCGTGTCTGGGATAAAATCATTGTCATATGGTGGATCGTTAAAGATTATCTTGTTTTTGTGAAGTTGATAAGTCCCTTTAAAAATCTGTTCGGTGAAAACGGTAGAAGCAATAACTTCAAATTTATTATTCTCTCTAAGAGTCAAATGAATGGCAGATAAATCGTCCATAAGTGTGGCCTCTAGTATTTTTTCACTTTTAAACAACTCTGAAGATGCTATTTCCGAGCCCAAAATAATTCCAAGAATTACAATTCCAATTCTGATCCCAGTTCTATTCTTTTTAATAATCGTAATAATGAAAAAGACTAAAAATATTAATCCAGCAAGTAATAATGGTATTAAATAGAAAATCCAGAAAATCTCAAATATGTAGTCTGTCAGGAAGTATATTATTGTAAGTAATATTCCTGAAATAAGAGTCCATATATTATATTTATTTTTCATTTCGGTTCACTAAAATGCATCCTAACGGTTTGCAAGTATAGCATGTAGCCGTTTCGTTGTGAGGTTTTTGTTGATTACTTGTATGTTAATAATTCTTCTCATTTTTCTTGATGACTGCTAAACCGGCTATGGGGTATTATTTGCTGTTGGCATAGTTATTATTCAAACAAACTTATTCTTTCCTCTGCCAATTTTAATAATTGTACATATTTATTATCAAATTCATTAGGTTCTGAATTAATGTATTTTCTTGTTTCCTCTAAAAATGAATACGCTAATCCTCTGAATCTCACATCCAAATTGTTAAATGCTACTTGATAAATAAGAGAACTAACTAAAATCGAGTTCTTTAATAATATTTCGTGATTAAGTTTTTTATATGGATTTGGCTCAAGTCCTGTTATTTTGTAAAATTCTTCTTCCCCATCCGTTGCCATAGGATGTGTGTCCATAGATGCAATGTCATATCCAAACTTGTACATGAAATCCAAACCTTTGTTCTTCAATACTACTCTTGGATTTGGTTTATCCCACTTGGTTCTTTTATTCTTTAATTCTCTATATTTATTTGATTCTTTCCTGTCAGTTTTAAATCCAGGATCATTAAGTACACGTTTGAATTTTTCATCTGCTCGAACATTATTTATGTATTCATATTTTTGAATGTAGGTCCAATCTTCAAATTGCTGGAAAAGATTGTTGTCGCATAAATAATATATGTGGACTAATCGGTCTATCAGTGAACGATACAAGACCCAGCCGTCATTGTATGAACTTTGAATGTATAGTTTTCCAATAGAACCTAGTAGTGAAGAACTCTTCGCTATAGAATTCCTTAAATAAATGTCTTTGCTTGTGACAACTTTATCTGCAAGATTCAATAGAAGCCATTTAATTATGACTTCTGTTTTTTCAATCACTTTGTTATATTTATTATCTAAAGTTGTCAATATGTTTAATTATGCCAAACTACTAAATAAAGACACCTTATCATATTCCAACGTAAATCTATTTAAGTAGGT
>JAOZNY010000249.1 GCA_029933565.1 Bacteroidales bacterium | reverse complement strand
AAAGAAATTGCGGAGAAAATGAATATTAATATGATTAGTTTTTTTAACATTATTTTGTGTTTCTTTATGATTGTTAATCTCTGGCAAAACTACGTCAGCTTTATTTAATACAATATGACATTCAATGTCATATTGTATTTTTTAATTTATCGAACATTCAACTTCTGATAAGCTCAAAGCATATAAAAATTATAACAGTATTTTTATTAATGCTTAAGCATTGACTATTCATCGCCATATGTGTCTGGTCTTGAATTAGCAAACTAAATATGGATTTTGATATTGTAAATTTAACTATTATGTTATAGAATCTGATTTAACCTTCTAATTTATGTATGTTCTAAATAAGAAAGTTGCTATAGATTGTCAATATTTAGGGAGAAATATATAAGTTAGGTGGCCTAGAGTTGCGCTGGAAATTTGAGATTCTTCACTGACGTTCAGAAAGATAAAGTGCATAGCAGAGTGAACATACTCATTGTGCTGCGATATAGGAGGACAAGAGGGTAGGATTAAGGGGGAATTGTAAAGTATAATCATTTAGACTTAATACCTTTAAAGGACTAGTTTATATCTAAATTAACAACAACTTATAAAACAACAAACTGCTTTCTAATCTTTTACTAACTTGCAGCAATTAAATGCCCATACGTTTATAAAAGCAATAATTAATTTTTTAATGCTAAAAACTGACCTGTAAGAACATGAAATTCAACGAAGATACAAGAGTGAAAATTCCGGCAATCTTGCATTTATGCCGACTTGGTTATGAATACATTTCGTTAAAGGATGCTGTGTGGGATGTTGATACAAATATTTTTACTGATATTTTCAAAGATTCTGTTCTTAGAATTAATAAGGATTTTGATGAAGATGATGCTCAACGTTTATTTCAAGATATTTCTTTACTGCTGGATAATGAGGATTTAGGTAAAGCGTTTTACGAAAAACTCATAAATGCATCGGGTACAAAACTTATTGATTTTGAAAACTTTGATAATAATTCTTTTCATGTTGTTACTGAACTGACGTATAAGAATGGGGATGAAGAGTTTAGACCTGATATTATTCTTTTAATTAATGGTATGCCTTTGGCTTTTATAGAGGTTAAGAAACCTAATAACAGGGATGGGATAATAGCCGAGAGAGACAGGATTAACAGGCGTTTCCAAAATAAAAAGTTTAGGAAGTTTGTAAATATTACACAACTCATGGTTTTTTCCAATAATATGGAATATGATAATGATGATACAGAACCACTGCAAGGTGCTTTTTATGCTTCACCATCATATCACAAACCTATATTTAACTACTTCAGGGAAGAGGAAACTTTTGATTTATCTAAGTTATTGGCCAATGAAGATGACGATGTTGAGAATTTTGTTTTAAAGGATAATAACCTTAGCGTAATCAAACAATCGCCGGAGTTTTTAACTAATAAAGATGTTAATACCCCAACCAATAGAATATCTACCTCTTTGTTTAGCAAAGGACGCATGGCTTTTATTCTGAAATATTCAATAGCCTATGTGGATGAAAAAAACGGGATAGAAAAACACATTATGCGTTACCCTCAAATATTTGCTACTAAGGCAATTGAGAATAAATTGGAGAATGGCATAAAGAAAGGTATTATCTGGCATACACAGGGTAGTGGAAAAACGGCACTGGCATACTATAATGTTCGTTATCTGACTGACTATTTTCAGAAAAAACAAATTATCCCAAAGTTCTATTTTATTGTTGACAGATTAGATTTACTTACACAAGCAAAAAAATAATTTGTAAGCCGCGGCTTGGTGGTTCATATCGTTAATTCGAGACATGATTTTGTTAGAGACATAAAAACTACAACTGCTATTTATAACGATTCGGGAAAACCGGAAATTACTGTTGTAAATATTCAAAAATTTAGTGAGGACGCAAATGTTGTGAGCCAAAAGGACTATGATATCAATATTCAAAGGGTTTATTTTTTGGATGAAGTTCACCGTTCTTACAACCCAAAAGGAAGTTTTCTGGCAAATTTGATGCAATCGGATAAAAACTCAATAAAAATTGGACTGACAGGAACTCCTTTGATAACTAAAGAAAATTACTCTAGAGACTTGTTTGGGGGTTATATTCACAAATACTATTATAATGCTTCTATTGCCGATGGTTATACGCTGAGGCTTATTCGTGAGGAGATTGAGAGTGATTATAAGATTGTATTAAAAGATGCTCTGGATAAGATAAAAGTACTAAAGGGGGATATCAAAAAGAAGGATGTATTCTCGCACCCTCGTTTTGTAGAGCCGATGCTGGAATATATTGTGAATGATTTTGAGAACAGCAGGCTGACATTTTCTGATGCTTCAATTGGTGGAATGGTTGTTTGTGACAGTGCTGATCAGGCTAAAGAAATGTATAATATTTTTCAGGAGAAATATGGAGAGAAACATTTTACTGAAGATAATTTAGCAATGGCTGCACATGACAGGACTTTAGATTATGGAGGAAAACTAAAAAACTCGTATAAAGTAAGATCTGCGGCTCTAATATTGCACGATATTGGCACAAAGGACGAACGTAAGGATTTGGTTGAAGATTTCAAAGAAGGTGAAATTGATTTATTGTTTGTGTTCAATATGTTGCTTACCGGATTTGATGCCAAAAGACTGAAAAAACTTTATTTAGGCAGGGTTATTAAAAGGCATAATCTATTGCAAACACTTACCCGGGTTAACCGTATTTATAAAAATTTCAAATATGGTTTTGTAGTCGATTTTGCTGACATACGTGCTGAGTTTGATGCCACTAACAAAGCATATTTTGATGAACTCCAGGCCGAACTTGGAGATGAAATGGAGACCTATTCAAACCTGTTTAAATCAAAGGAAGAAATTGAAGAGGAAATAGTTGAGATTAAAGAAATCCTATTTCAGTACGACACTCAGAATGCTGAAATATTTCAGCAACAGATTAGCCAAATCCAGGACAGGGATAAGGTTTTGGAAATAAAAAAGGCGTTGGGCATTGCCAAGAGTTTGTATAATCTTATTCGTTTATTGGGTCATTTTGATTTACTGGAAAAAATAGATTTCAGAAAATTATCGCAACTTTATCGAGAAGCCGAAAACCATCTAACTCTCTTAAACACTAAGGAGGCTTTGGAAAATAATATTGACAATACAAATCTGTTGAATATTGCCCTGGAGGATGTTCTGTTTCATTTCACCAAAATATCGGAAGAGGAACTTATTTTGGCTGATAATTTAAAGGATACACTTAGGAAAACCAGAGAAACACTTGCCAGTAATTTTGATAAAAAAGATCCTGAATTTATTACTCTTTACGAAGAGTTGAAACGATTGTTTGAGAAGAAAAATCTTGACGAAATTACACAGGATGAAATGAAGAGGAACATTGGAGCCTTAAATAAAATATACGAAAAGGTAAAAGAACTGAACCGCCAAAATAACTTATTGAAAGATAAATATAATAGCGATCCAAAATATGCCCGTATTCATAAAAGATTACGTGAGAATAAAAGTATAAATGAAAAGGAAAACCAAGTTTTTACTGCTTTACAAATGGTAAAGGCAAATGCCGATTTACAAGTATTGCAGAATATTCCTTTACTTAAAAATGAGGAGTATTTTAATTCGCAAATGATGCGATTGGTGATTGATGAATTTAAAAATAAGAACAATATAAAATTGAATGCAGAATCCTCTAAATACATTAATAATTTGGTGGTGAACGAATACCTTAATGAGTTTTATGGAAGAACGGCATAAATATTTTCTCGCAAAGACGCGAAGACGCAAAGAAAAGTAAACTTAAGAATAAGAAAACAATAGTATGACAGATATAGATTTTAAAAATAAAACTCAAGAACTCATTGACAGCCTAAAAAGCATAAGTGCAAATTATGGTTTAGGCAATGATGCAAGTGAGTTTGAAATAATTACTCAGGTTTTCCTGTATAAGTTTATGAACGATAAGTTTGCTTATCAGGTTAAGAAACTTGACGACAGGCTTGCTAAATCAGATAATTGGGAAAAAGAACTAAGCACTTATTCGT
>JAOZNY010000453.1 GCA_029933565.1 Bacteroidales bacterium | reverse complement strand
CATCTCCCCAAAAGGGAGACATATTGGAGTGATGGAGTTTTGGAGTGGATTATAAAAAATCCGCGTAATCCGTGTCAAAAAAACATCAATTCAGCAAAGGTTCAATGCTTAGTATTAAAATCATTATCAGCACGAAATAATTGATACGCATGAAATAATGAAAGGGATTAAATTCTTTCGTTTTGGGTAGAATAAGTTTTGAGAACACAGCAATTAACCAAAAAGAAGCGACAACAATCAATATCTTAAAAACCATTAAACTAATAAGTCCTGAGGTAGCAACCATTATTGCAGATACAGCAGTGGCTACTGTCCATAGAAAAGTTGAGTTTTTAACTTGTTGTTTGCTGATAAGTGATGTAATTGATTTGAAACCAGCAGCTTCGTATTCTTTACCATATTTTAGCATTAAAAGCCAAAAATGAGGAACCTGCCACATGAAGAAGAACATGCCTAATACCATTGCTTTCGGATCACTTAAGAGTCCACCTGCAGCCACCCATCCCACCAAAGGTGGAATTGCACCAATTACACTGCCGGGAATTACGGCAAAGGCTGTCTTTCTTTTAAGTGGGGTATAAATTCCGTTATACCAGATTAATGCTAGCAAGCCCAATTGAAGGGCAAGAAAACCACTTCCATAATAAAGTAATACTGAGCCTGCAACAATTTCAGTAATTGCAATTATGGATGCACCCAAAGTGCTAATCTTACCAGAAGGAATTGGCCGATTACTAGTACGTTTCATCAGCGCATCTTTGTCGTGATCCTGAATATGGTTAAGAACTGCTGACCCACAGGCAAGAATAAATATTCCTAGTGTTGGAAGGATAATGCCTGTATCGATTCCGTTTTTGGCAAGTATGTAACCTGCAATAGTTGTAAGTGTTACGGCAATAGTAATCCTTACTTTGTTGAGTTCCAGTAAAATTTTGAAGTATTTCATATTGTTGTGGTTATTGTTGTCATTGTTGTCGGGTTATCATTGTTTATGTAATATGCTTAATAACAAGTTCCTGACTCCTGATTTCTGATTCCTGTT
>JAOZNY010000248.1 GCA_029933565.1 Bacteroidales bacterium | reverse complement strand
AACCTGTAACTTCCTTTTCAAATTTCAACTGCTGTGGTTTCGACCATTCGGCACATACAGGCATTTCAGGGTCGACAACCTGAAAATCGCTACTCTCGCCAAACAGCGACTGCTGCATGCTGTTTTCCTTTTCCTGAAAACTATTTCCATACTTAATTAGTATTTCGATAAAAGAAGATGAGTTTTCATTTTCCTGAAAAAAATATTGTGCTCTGTGTGTGTTCTCAAAACAATCAAATGCACCTGCCCACACCAATGCTTCAATACTTCTTTTGTTAACTGAGCGGAGATTAATGCGTTTCACAAAATCAAAAGGACTTTTAAAAGGGCCATTTTCAGTTCTTTCTTCAATAATATTTTCTGCAGCTGCTTCACCAACTCCTTTAATGGCACCCATTCCAAACCGGATAATTTTATCGCCAGTAACCGAAAACTTTAATAAACTTTCGTTTACATCAGGACGAAGCACCGAAATACCAATACGGTTAGCCTCGTTGGTGTACTGGGTTATTTTCTTAATATCGTGCAAGTTACGGCTAAGGTTGGCAGCCATAAACTCAGCAGGATAATGTGCTTTTAGATAGGCCGTTTGGTATGATAAATAAGAATAACAGGTTGCATGCGATTTGTTAAAGGCATATTTAGCAAACTCCTCCCAGTCTTTCCACACCTTCAGCACCTTGTCTTTTGCTAATCCATTAGCCTCACATCCCTTCACAAACTCCTCCTTGAGCTTTGCCATTTCGGCTATCTTTTTCTTTCCCATTGCTTTACGCAACGAATCGGACTGACCGCGTGTAAAGCCTGCCATCTTGCGCGAAAGAAGCATCACCTGTTCCTGATAAACCGTAATCCCATAAGTTTCTTTAAGTATTTCCTCCATTATGGGAAGGTCATATTTTATTTCCTGCCTACCATGTTTCCGATTTATAAAATCAGGAATATATTGCATTGGGCCCGGACGATAAAGGGCATTCATGGCAATTAAATCTTCAAAACGTGTCGGCTTCAAATCCTTAAGATGCTTCTGCATTCCATCACTTTCAAACTGAAATAATGCAGCAGTATCACCACGACTATAAAGTTCGTAGGTTTCTTTGTCTTCAAGATCAATATTTTCGATGTCAATTTCTATTCCTTTTGAGATTCTAACATTCTCAACGGCATCTTTAATAATTGAAAGTGTTTTCAATCCCAGAAAGTCCATCTTCAGCAAACCAATTGATTCAATATATTTTCCATCAAATTGTGTGGCAACATCTAATACCGAACCTTTTACATTTGAGACCGGAACATAGTTTGTGAGGTCTCTCTTACTAATAATTATGCCACATGCATGTGTCCCAATATTTCTTACAGAGCCCTCCAGTGTTAATGCATTTTTGAGTACCGACTGAATCTCGGGCCTTCCTTTTTCGAGTTCATTTTTAAATTCGGGGACTTCCTTAAATGCATCCTTAAGAGAAATACCGGGAGTATCGGGAATCATTTTGGCAAGTTTATCGGCTTCGTTTAGGGGTAATTTCTGTACCCTTGCCACATCGCGGATGGCCATTTTTGCTGCCATCGTTCCAAAGGTAATTAGGTGTGCCACACGGTTTTTACCGTATTTATCTTTCACCCACTTCAAAATTTTCTCCCTGCCATCATCATCAAAATCTATGTCGATATCGGGCATTGAAATACGGTCGGGATTTAGGAATCGCTCAAACAGTAAATTATATTTTAGAGGATCTATTTCGGTAATCTTTGTGCTGTAAGCAACTACCGATCCGGCAGCACTTCCCCTTCCGGGGCCAACCCAAACACCCATATCGCGGGCGGCTTTCAAAAAATCCCAAACAATAAGAAAGTAATCAGGGAAACCCATCTTTTTTATTGTTTCCAATTCAAAGTCTATCCTTTCCCTTATTTGATCGGTGATTTCCGAATATCTTTTTTCAGCACCTTCGTAGGTAATATGGCGTAAATAATCGTCAGCATCAGCAAAATCTTCAGGAATCTCAAACTCGGGCATAATTGGCTGATGGTTTAGTTCAAAAACCTCAACTTTTTCAACTATCTCCTGCGTATTAATTATTGCCTCAGGAATATCGGCAAAAAGCGTTTTCATTTCTTCCTGAGTTTTAAACCACTCCTGTCGTGTGTAACGCATTCGGTTAGGGTCGTCCAAATCTTTGGCTGTTCCTATGCAAATTAAGCGATCGTGGGCATCGGCATCAGTGGCCTCAATAAAGTGCGAATCGTTGGTAGCCACCATTTTAATTCCATGCTTTTCAGAAAACTTTCTAAGCACTTTGTTCACAAATACCTGATCGTCAAAGACTTTCTTATCCATTTCTGGATCTCCGGTAGGATGCCTTTGGAGTTCAAGATAAAAGTCGTCGCCAAATATATCCTTGTATTCCAATAGTGCCTCCTCGGCTGTTGCCTCTCCCTCTTCTACAATCTTTCTGGGTATTTCGCCACCCAAACATGCCGTAAGAGCGATTATTCCCTCACTATGCTTTCTTAAAAGTTCTTTATCAATTCTTGGTTTGTAGTAGTAGCCCTCTGTCCATCCCAACGAAACCATTTGCATAAGGTTTTTATAACCTTCTTCGTTTTTTGCCAACAAAACCAAATGCCAGCCGCTTCCATCAGTTTTTGATTCTTTTCTTTTAAGTCCCCTGCGGGCAACATAAACTTCGCAGCCTAAAATTGGTTTAATATCGTTTGATTTACAAATCTGATGAAAACTTTTTATTCCATACATTGCACCATGGTCGGTAATTGCACAAGCAGTCATTTCATCGGTTTTTGCTTTGGCAATCATTTGCTGAATATTCGACAAACCATCCAAAACCGAAAATTGAGTATGAACATGTAGATGTGTAAACGTGGCTTCTTTTAAAGCTGTTGGAGTGTAAATTTTCCCACTTGGAGTTTCATTTTCTTCAACAATATTTTCCTCTACTTCGTGATAAGGCTCAACATCAAGACCTATGTTTTCAAATGGTTTGTTATTTATTGCCCTAAAATCATCCAGTACTTGTCCATCCAGTTTTAACTGAGAAGAATTGATAATTCCTATTCTTATAAGTTCCAAAAAACAACGGGCTGTAGCCTGAACATCGGCAGATGCATTGTGAGCGGCATCGAAACTAACATCAAATAATTTTTTATGAAGTTCAGAAAGTGTGGGCCATTTAAATTTTCCACCTCTTCCACCAGGCAATGCACAAAAATCTGTTGACGACTCTTTGGTGTCAATTATATTTTTATCAAAAAGAGAAGTTTTTATCTCTTTGCGTAAAAACTCAGAACCCATTATGCTGTTGTCGAATTCAACATTATGGCCACTTATTGTTTGTACCGTATCCAATGCCTTATTAAATTCGTTTAAAACAAACTCCAAAGCCAACCCTTCTTTGTTAGCCCTTTCGGTGGAAATACCATGCACTTTTTCAGCACCGTAAGGAATTTCAAAACCTTCAGGTTTTACAATAAAATTCTTAACCTCAACAAGTTCTCCTTTTTCATCATGGATTTGCCATGCCAACTGTACCAAACGGGGCCAGTTATCAAAATCGTTAAGTGGTGCATTATAATCTTTTGGCAGTCCTGTGGTCTCGGTATCGTAAATTAAAAACATTGGCAAAACAAAATGTAAGGGGTTGTTATTCTTTTACTTAGCATAATGATTGGGCAGAATTTCTTTTTGCAAATCTTATCACAATTTATATCAGCCTCAATCATCGACAAAATTAAAGAAATAGGTTTCCAAAAAAATGGATGTTGAAAACTTTGCAGAAGATTATTTTTCAAGTAATCATAGTAAATGTAAACCCTTAATTTTCAAACAATCGTTTGCAATCCCATTTTATTGAATAAACAAAATCAAATACGATACCTATACCCGTCAATTATGCTTTTTTATCATTTACCTAAAATATTATTGACTACATTCGCTTCCTAATAAAAAAATGAAAATGAAAAAAACCTGGATTATAATAATTATTGTTGTAGCCGCTTTATTCTTTGGTTACAGTTATGTTAAAGGAATGTACAACACCATGGTGGTTAAATCGGAAAA
>JAOZNY010000247.1 GCA_029933565.1 Bacteroidales bacterium | reverse complement strand
ATAGGAACTGACATAATTGAAGTAAAGCGGATGGAAAAGCATCTGGATAAAAATGATGCTTTAAAACAGAAACTTTATACCAATAAAGAGCAGAAGTACTGTGAAAGGGGTAAGGTTACCAAGTCTCAATGTTATGCTGCACGTTTTGCTGCCAAGGAGGCTTTTTTTAAAGCACTTGGAACAGGTTATCGCTATGGAATGGCATTTCACGAAATAGAAGTACTTAACGATGAACTTGGAAAACCATTCATAAATCCCCACGGAAAAGTAAAAGAATACTTGGAAGAGAAAAAAATAAAAAGCATCCACCTTTCTATTTCACATGTAAAAGAAATGGCGAATGCTTTTGTAGTTCTTGAGGTTTAAGTGGTGATGTGTATTACCTTTTTGTTTAGGCTAATTTTCTTCACAACAAATCACAAATGCAAATTCAATAAGTTCCTGTTTAAAACCTGCACCACTATTAACATACATTACCTGATTGTAAACAGGCCCGATACCTTTGGCAAATAAATTATGTGTGTTTCTTTCACTTTCAAAATTATCCGATTTGGAAAATAACGATAATCTTCTGTCCAGACAGTCAAAATCGCCGGCTGGAACTTGAATGCTGTAAGGCTCTTCGTGCATTTTAGTATAAATGTAAAATGCTGTATCATTATTGCCTGTAATGATGTATTGTTCAGATAGTTTTGTAGTAAAATCTTTATTTGAGAAAACTATATTACCAGAACTGCTTACAATGTAATCTAATGAATCGCGTAAAAAGCCTGTACTTTTTTGTCCAACAGGATTTACTCCTTCTACTTTAAAATAAGTATTGTTGTTTATTACTGTATCCTTAGTTACAAAACTCGTGTCGATACTTTTAAGGGTGCAGTTCTCCCAAGTGGAGTCGCAAAACGAACGCTCATAAACCCAAAAATTGCCAACTGTTAAAGGATAGTAGGCAAGCACAGATTCAGTGGGTTCGGGTTCTGGATCAGGATTAGGTTCGTCTTTTTTGCAAGATGAAAATGTAATAGAGGCAATAAAAAGCAATAAAATAATACGTTTCATAATGTTGATTGTTAATTAATGGTTATAAAAATAGAACGTATATCTTTCTATAGGCAAAGTGTTTACAAGTTAACGTCTAAATATGATTTTTATTTTTATCCCTTAAAAAGAACTTCGTATTTTTATGAATACTCTCTTTAATTGGCATAAACTCAAAGTTTAATTGTTTTCTGATTTTATCGTTTGAGTAATTATAAAACTGATTTGCTGTTTCTGCTGTTTCCTTGGTTATTGTTGATTTATTTCCTGTAACAATTCCCTTTACCCAAAGTAGTCTCCATCCAATTTCTGATAAAAATTTGCCGGCTTTGTATTTTGGCTCAGGAACTTTGAGTCCACGTGCCATCCATTCAAATAGTTGTTTGTAAAGAATATTTTCAGAATTATGAATAAAGCGCTCATTTGAAATGTCACTTTCCATTAACAAAATCATTGCTTTTGTTACATCCTCAACATCCACAAAGCCATTTGAGCCGATGGAGTAAAATTTTAATCCGTTGTACATTGTTGTAAATAGTTTGGCACTTCCGGTGGTCCAATCACCTGGGCCAAGAATAATTGAGGGGTTTATAATTACAGCATCCAAGCCTTCGGCTATGCCACGCCAAACTTCCATTTCTGCCAGATACTTACTAGTTGAGTAAACAGATGTTTTCTTCGAATTCCATTCGGATTTCTCAGTCGTAATCCCATTGCTACCTGCTCTTCCCAAAGCACCTATCGAACTAACGTGAAGCAGTTTTTTAATACTCGATTGTAGGGCTGCGTTTATAACGTTTTCAGTTCCTTGCACATTTGTCTGTACAAGTGTGGCCTTGTCGGCAGATTGAAAGGAAACCGATGCTGCACAGTGATAAATATAATCAATCCCATCCATCGCCCCAAGCAATGAATTATAATCCAGAATATCTCCATCAACCCATTCAACCTTGGAAAATAGTTTTTCGTAGTCATCAGAATAATATGAGAAAATTTTCCTTGTTTTCTCAATGTTGGAAGATGAACGTTTTAAGGCTTTGGGACTTTGGCCTGCAATAACTAATTTGTAAAGCAAATGTCCGCCAACTAAACCTGTGCCGCCTGTAACTAAAATCATTTTGCAAAGAAAGGGAAATAGTTTGAAGATGAAAGTTGAGAAGTTGAGAAGTTTAGAGGTTGAGAGGTTTAGAAGTTGAGGAGTAGCCATAGAAGCCACAGCAGCTCCAGAATCCTAAAAAAAAGAAAAGGAACATTATTCCTGATTCCCATCCAAATCCCTATTTTTGTCAAAAAATTTGAATAGTGAGTGAAATAAAGAATTTTGTAGAAGAACTACGTTGGAGAGGCATGATCCATGATGTGATGCCAGATACAGAAGAACAACTTTTAAAGGAAATGACTGCAGGTTACGTTGGCATCGACCCAACTGCCGATTCCTTGCATATAGGTCATTTGGTTGGCGTAATGATGTTGAAGCATTTGCAGATTGCCGGGCATAAACCAATTGTACTTGTTGGAGGTGCAACAGGAATGATTGGCGATCCTTCAGGGAAATCTGCTGAAAGAAATCTCCTTACAGAAGAAGAACTTAGAAAAAATGAAAATGGCCTCAAAAAACAGTTGGAGAAATTTCTGGATTTTGAAAGCGACAAAGCTAATAAAGCACTTCTGGTTAACAATTACGATTGGATGAAGGAATTCAGTTTTCTTGAATTTATAAGGGATATTGGAAAGCATATTACCGTAAATTATATGATGGCCAAGGATTCTGTAAAAAAGAGGATTGGTGCCGAGAGTAAATCCGGAATGTCGTTTACTGAGTTTTCGTATCAACTTGTGCAGGGCTACGATTTTCTTCATCTTTATCAGGCAGAGAATTGTAGACTTCAGATGGGTGGTGCCGATCAGTGGGGAAATATTACTACAGGTACAGAACTTATTCGTAGAAAGATGGGCCATGAAAGTAAAGCCTTTGCTCTTACTTGTCCGCTAATTACTAAGGCTGATGGAGGTAAATTTGGAAAAACCGAGAGTGGAAATATTTGGCTCGACCCTGAGCGTACTTCGCCTTATGAGTTTTATCAGTTTTGGATGAATGTTTCGGATGAAGATGCAGAAAAATATATTAAAATATTTACACTTTTAAGTGGACCTGAAATTGGTTCGTTGATTAAAGAGCATAAGGAAGCACCACACCTTAGATTGTTGCAAAAAACATTAGCAGAGGATATTACTATTCGTGTTCACAGTGAAAAAGATTATAATGCAGCCATTGAAGCATCGCAAATCTTATTCGGAAAAGGTACAACCGAAATGCTACGGAGCATGGATGAGAAAATGTTGCTTAGCGTTTTTAATGGTGTTCCACAGGCTGAGGTTTCCATGGCTGAGTTTGAAAATGAGATTCCATTGCTTGATTTTCTGTCGGCAAAAGCCGGAGCCTTTAAGTCGAATGGCGAAGCACGCAGAATGTTGAAGGAAAATGCTGTTTCAATTAACAAGGTAAAAATTAAGGAAGATTACAAACTTTCTCACTCCGACCTGTTAAACGATAAGTATATCCTTGTTCAAAAAGGTAAAAAGAATTATTTTCTTGTGAAGATTATTTAGGTCCTTTTTCTTTTATATTTTCTTAAGTGCCTGATAAACAAATGCCAATGGCCCGCCTTAACTTTGCTGTAATTAACAATTGATTGTGATTAACAATTACTAAATACGTTAAAATTCTGAATTGGATATTCTATTTTTACTTTGTAAATCAATGTAATGAATATTAAAATCGATTCGAATACTGAGTTAATGGCGCTGGTAAGTATGCTCGATGAACCCATTGAGGAAAACTACGTTTCAATTTATTCCAAGATTAATGCCTACGGACTAAGTGCTATTCCATATTTGGAAAGTGCCGGTAGTGGTTCCGAAAATGCTGAACACATTGCTAGAATCAATTCACTTATTAACGAGATATATTTTAACGATACTTACAAATCGTTAAGTTCGTGGTCGGAAGAGGATGGAAACGATTTGATTGTTGCTTTTCTT
>JAOZNY010000002.1 GCA_029933565.1 Bacteroidales bacterium | reverse complement strand
GGTAATTGGTTTTTAAGGAACAAATTAATAAGTGTTTGCTATTTTTGCATTTTAAGAATTAGTAACATTTAACTTCAAGACAGAGAGAAAGAAAAATAGATAATATGGATAAAAATAAAATTAGTACAAATGGCAACATAAAGCCTGCTACCGACTTCAATAAAGAGGAAATAAATTATCCCATTACATTTGGCCTTAAGGCAATGATGGATGCCACCATCAACAACGATGAAAATAATGAAGGTCTTGTTGAAGTATTCAAAAAACATGATATTAATTATTCGTATAAGGATAAAAAGATTTCAAGCAAAGGAACTTATGCTAGTTTTACTTACGAAATAACTATTGTGAGCAAGGAAGTTATGCAAAAACTATACGCTGACTTAAAGACAGTTAAAGGCTTAAAGTTTGCCTTATGATCTATAAAATTATGGCTATTGCTTTGGGCGGCAGTATTGGTGCTGTTGGTAGGTATTTAATCTATCTTTTTGTCGACAGAGTGTACAATGGTATGTTCCCCTGGGCTACATTGCTGGTAAATTTACTCGGGGCATTTTTAATAGGATTCTTATGGGGATTATTCGATAAATTTTATGTTTCACCTGCCATGCGAACATTTATTTTTATAGGTATTCTGGGGAGTTTTACAACATTTTCAACTTTTGCATTCGATATTCTTAGCATGACAAAAGATGGGGAGATTAAACAAATGTTTTTCTATTTATTTGCATCAAACATACTGGGAATAGGATTTGCATTTGCCGGTTTTTATTCTTGTAGATGCTGAAATTTAGTCATTTGTCATTGGTTAATTAGATAATTGGGGATTGGTTAATTAAAAACAAAAACTTTCGCAACCAACAACCATACAACAAATGACCAATAACAACCAATGACCAATGACTATTAATGACTACTAATGACTAATGACCACAAATAACTAATGACCAACAACCAATGACTAAAAAAAATGCACGAACTAGAACCATATTATAAATGGCGTGAACTCTACGTTGCTGCTGAAGATGAGGCATCTCCATTTTTTGGGAGGGAGTACAGCGAAATGTATTTGTCGAATACAGTTTACAACTATTATATTCACCCACAATGGGATGAGTTTGGCTCTGCCACCCTTTACCTAAAAGTGCTATTTGTTAGTTATGATGCAAACTACGCAATAATCGAATTTATTGGTGAGTGGAACGATGCTATTTATAATGATGTTATGCATTTATACCGTAATGTTATTGAGGAATTTATGCTTCACGATATTACACATTTTA
This sequence comes from Bacteroidales bacterium, assembly GCA_029933565.1. Taxonomy (GTDB): domain Bacteria; phylum Bacteroidota; class Bacteroidia; order Bacteroidales; family F082; genus BM524. The sequence continues at coordinate 40,686 of JAOZNY010000002.1, read as the reverse complement.
TCCTAATAGGCGAAAATGTTCTCAATTTTCATTCCGGTGGCTCAGATTATTATGAAGAATGGTTTGACAATATTGGCGATGGCTGGATTGTAGGACTTAACTTTCGGCAACATGTTGTTGACGAATTTTGCTCAGAAAACATTGACTATTACATAGCATTTAAAGGTGAGTTTGACGATTTTAACTGGCGCAGTTTTCTGCCTGATCAGTTGTTTGGAGAAATAAATTCTGTAGTTAATAAAAGACTTGGGATGTAATGGAAAAGTCAGTAATAATTACGGTTTTTGGACGTGTTCAGGGAGTTGGATTTAGATTTTACACTCAAAAAAAAGCACTTGAATTAAACCTGAAGGGCTTTGTTAGAAACAAGCCTAACGGCACAGTTTACATTGAAGCCGAGGGAAACTCTAAGGATGTTGATGAATTTGTTGATTGGTGCAATTTTGGCCCGGAATGGGCAAGGGTTGACAAACTTGAGAAACAATTCTCGAATATCTTAGGGCACTCCGGTTTTGCCATTAAATAATTTTTCCCTTCACTTCTTTTCACGCAACGAGTCTTGACTCTTGACTCTTGGTTCTTGCTTCTTAGTTTTTATAATTTCTCCGCTCTTAAAAATTCCCTTTTCCCCGGAGGACCAGGCAGTCTCTTAATTTTAAAACCTGCCGACCTGAGCGCTCTTTTTACTATCCCCTTACAGGAATAAGTTGTCAAAACACCCCCACTTTTCATGGAATTGAAAATCTTTGCAAACACTTCCTCTGTCCAAAGTTCTGGTTGAACCTCAGGCGAAAAAGCATCAAAAAAAACAAGATCAAATTTTCCCTGAGACAATTCCGTTTCCTTCAACTTGCCTAATACTTTCTGCAACCTAAAGTTATTGCCCATTTCAATAAAACCCTCATCAAATTTATGCAACTTCAGAAAAACCTCTTTCTCCATTTCTAAAACAGTGGGATAATTCAATTTCTCAGCATCTTCCATTTGTATTGGAAAGGCTTCAATTCCAAAATAATCAATAGTCAAATTATTTTCAAGAGCAAACTTAAGGCTGAGAAGTGCATTCAGTCCGGTGCCAAAACCCATTTCCAAAATACTAATACTACTTATTCTTTCCGCTAAATATTTCAGGCCTGCCCCAATAAAAATATGTTCCGATTCTTGAATAGCACCAAAAGTTGAGTGGTAATGCTCGCCAATATTTTCGTTAAAAAATGTATGCGAATTGTCGGAAGTTAAAACAATATCCATAATTCTGTTAAGCAAATTGATTCACAAAAATAAACTATCTTTAAGCACTAAAATTTATGTTATGCTAAAAGATCTTGAACTCAACAATGTTTTATTTCTGGATATTGAAACTGTGCCTGCTTATCCTGATTTTGAGAGTGCACCTAAAATAATGCAGAAACTGTGGGAGAAAAAGGCTGAACAACTCCGCCGAAACGACCCCGAACAAACTGCTGACAAATTGTATTCAATGGCTGGAATTTATGCCGAATTTGGGAAAATTGTTTGCATCAGTTGTGGTTTTGCCAATGGTAAAGAATTTAGGTTAAAATCGTTTTATGGTGATGACGAAAAAATATTCCTAAACGAATTCAAACAATTGCTCGATAATCATTTCAACGAAAAATACCATTTGCTTTGTGCCCATAATGGGAAGGAATTCGACTTCCCATACATCGCCAGAAGAATGCTTGTTAATATGATTGAGTTGCCTGATATTATTAACCTTGCAGGCAAAAAACCATGGGAAGTTCGCCATATCGACACCATGGAATTATGGAAGTTTGGCGATTACAAACATTATACGTCGCTCGAACTTCTTGCAGCTATTTTTAACATCCCCACTCCAAAAGATGACATCGATGGCAGTATGGTTGGTAACGTATATTGGCAGGAAAAAGATTTGGAGCGCATTGTTAAATATTGCCAGAAAGATGTAATTACAATTGTGCACTTATTGCGAAAGTATCTGGGAATGAACCTTCTAAAAGAAGAAGAAATTCAGATTGTTTAGTTTATCTTTGTCACTAATTAATCGACTTGTTTAAAACAGAAAAGATATGGTACAATATGCAGGATGGCTTGGAGGACCCGAAATTATTGTAATCCTTGTGGTAGTATTGCTGCTTTTTGGTGGCAAAAAAATACCTGAGTTAGCAAGAGGACTCGGCAAAGGAATCCGCGAATTTAAAAATGCAACAGAAGATAGCGATATTGCAAAAGACATAAAGGATGTGGCATCGGAAATGGGAGATTTAAAAAAAGATGTAGAAAAGATGAACCCAAAAAAAATGATTGACATTGAGAATCCACTAAAGTCGAAAAAGAAATAAAATGCTAAGTGCAGATTATTTTAATCTGTAAAGCAAATAAACTATCGCTTGAAAGATTTCACCGAAGGAAAAGAAGGAAAACTAATCTTTAAGTTTGCACTTCCTATGCTCATGGGAAATGTATTCCAACAATTGTATAATGTTGTCGACAGCATTGTTATTGGAAGGGTTTTGGGTAAAGAAGCCCTTGCTGCTGTTGGTGCCAATTTTCCATTAATATTTGCATTAATATCTTTTGTTGTAGGCATAGCAATTGGCTCCACCGTAATAATTTCACAATATTTTGGAGCAAAACAAATGGACAATGTTAAAAAAGCCATCGACACATTGTACATTTTTATGTTTTTCGCCTCACTTATAATTACTACCATTGGTATTTTTGCCAGCGATTATATTTTTCAACTGATTAGTTTGCCCGAAGAAGTTATAATCCCCGCTGTTGAATATTTCAATGTTTACGCTCTTGGATTTGTTTTCTTCTTTGGGTTTCAAGGAACAAGCGCAATTCTACGTGGTTTGGGAGATTCAAAAACTCCTCTCTACTTTCTAATTATTTCAACCATTGTTAATATTATTCTTGACATTGTTTTTGTTGTTTACATTGACTTTGGAATTAAAGGCGTTGCAGCGGCAACAGTAATTGCACAGGCAGGAGCATTTTTTACCATTGTATGGTATCTTAACAGATATCACGAATTCCTGGATTTCTCACCATTAAAAATGAAATTTGATAGAGCAATATTTGCAAAAAGCCTAAAAATTGGTTTACCATCAGGTTTTCAGCAAACATTTGTTTCTGTGGGCTTTCTGGCTTTATACAAAATTGTAAACCAATTTGGCACATCAACCATTGCAGCTTATAGCATTGCAATGCGCATCGACATGTTTGCAATTTTACCCGCCATGAATTTCTCAGCAGCTATTTCTACATTCGTAGGACAAAACATAGGTGCTAATAAATTTGATAGGATTGAAAAAGGACTTAAGTCCACCCTTTTCATGATGAGTATAATCGCAATAATAATTAGTGTTTTCACTCTAACTTTTGCCAATCAGTTGATGGGGCTTTTTACAAACGATGCTGAAGTTATTAAAATTGGAGCAGAATATCTTTATGTGGTAAGTGGTTTTTACGTAATTGTTTCTACCATGTTTGTTCTTACAGGTGTCTTGCGTGGTGCCGGCGACACATTAATTCCAATGCTAATTACAATATTAGCACTTTGGATTGTTAGAATTCCAATATCCTATTTCTTATCGCTGGAATATGGGTACATTGGTATTTGGTGGGGCATACCAATTGCATGGTTTGTCGGCATTACTACATCATTCTTCTACTATAAATCGGGAAGATGGAAAAGTAAGGCGGTTGTAAAGCATTAACTAAATAAAATTGACATTTATTTGAAATAACATAGTAATTTTATGCATTTAGTTTTTTGAAATATAAATCAACCAAATCAATTTTAAAATATAAACCATGAAAACATTACAATTTTCAATTATCGTTTCAATACTTATTTTTATGGCAAGTTGTGAAAGCAAAATAAAGCATCTTAATTATCCGAAGGCAAAAACAGTTGACAGTGTAGATACTTATTTTGGTCACGAAGTAAGTGACCCTTATCGCTGGCTTGAAGACGATAACTCAGACGAAACAGCAGAGTGGGTTAAGGCCGAAAATAATGTAACTCACGATTATTTATCAAAAATCCCCTTTAGGGAAGATCTAGAAAAAAGACTGACGGAAATATGGAATTACCCTAAAAATGGTGTCCCATTTAAAAAAGGTGATAACTATTTCTTTTTCAAAAATAATGGTATCCAAAATCAAAGTGTTTTATACATTACCGATGACCTGGAAAAACAGGCAATGGTTTTGCTTAATCCAAATCTTTTGGCCGAAGATGGCACGGTTGCCCTTGCCGGTCTTAGCATTTCAAAAGATGGAAAATACCTGGCTTATTCAACAGCAAGTGGCGGCTCCGACTGGAATGAGATTTTTGTTATGGAAATAAAAAGCCGTAAAATATTGGGTGAACGAATTAAGTGGGTTAAATTTTCAGGCATCTCATGGTGGAAAGATGGCTTCTTCTATTCTTCCTACGATGAACCTAAGGAAGGCGATGAACTTTCGGGACAAAACCAATTTCACAAAGTTTATTACCATAAATTGGGAACAAAACAATCAGAAGATGTTTTAATATTTAACGATGAAAATCACCCCTTAAGAAATTTTTATGCCTACTTAACTGAAGATAAATCATTTTTAATGATTAGTGAATCGGAGAGCACTAGCGGCAATTCGCTTTATGCAGCAAAGATTACAGACCTCGATGATATTAATTTTAAAGTAATTGCTGAAGGCTTTGAATATGATTATAGCGTTGTCGACAACATTGATAATCAATTGCTTATTAAAACAAACCATCAGGCACCCAAAGGCAAACTCATACTTTCCGATTTTGAAAATCCTGAAACTGAAAACTGGAAAACAATAATAGGAGAAAAAGAAGATGTGCTTGAAAATGCATCAATAGTTGGTGGTAAACTTCTTGCTCAGTACTTAAAAGATGCAAGCAATGTTGCATATTTCTACGATCTTGTGGGCAACCTGCTCAACGAACTTAAACTTCCGGCAATTGGTAGTTTAAATGGATTCAATGGCGAAAAAGATGAAACAACTGCATTCTACGGATTCACATCTTTCACCTATCCTTCAAGTGTTTATAAATACGATTTAACTACCAACACATCTGAACTTTACAAATCATCTGAAGTTGACTTTGAGCCAGAAATTTATAAAACTGAACAAATTTTTTACGAAAGTAAGGATGGAACAAAAGTGCCAATGTTCATAGTTCATAAAAAAGACCTTAAAATGGACGGCAACAATCCAACAATACTTTATGGTTATGGTGGATTTAATATTAGTCTTAGCCCTAGTTTTAGTATAAGCCGGGCTGCATTTTTGGAGCAAGGTGGTATTTATGTTATGGCAAACCTTAGGGGTGGTGGCGAATATGGCGAAGAATGGCATGAAGGTGGAATATTGCAGGATAAACAAAATGTATTCGACGATTTTATTTATGCGGCTAAATATCTGATTGCCAATAAATATACTTCAAGTGAAAAACTTGCAATTATTGGTGGCTCTAACGGTGGTCTTTTAGTTGGTGCTTGCATGACACAACAACCTGAATTATTTAAAGTTGCCATTCCTATTGTAGGAGTAATGGATATGCTTCGTTACCATAATTTTACAATTGGCTGGGCCTGGGCTGCCGATTATGGCCGCAGCGACGACAGTGAAGAGATGTTCAAATATCTCTTGGGATATTCTCCTCTTCACAATATTAAAAAGGATGTTAACTATCCGGCAACACTTGCAATTACTGCTGACCACGACGACCGGGTTGTTCCTGCTCACACATTTAAATTTATGGCTATGCTTCAAGAAAATGACGGTGGTAAAAATCCAGTGTTAATTAGAGTTGAGACAAAAGCAGGCCATGGTGCGGGCAAACCTACCGAGAAACAGATTGAGGAGGCTGCCGACATGTACAGTTTTATAATGTATAATTTAGGTATGAAACCTATTTTTAATAAGTAATGAATTTCTTAACAATTTCTTAATGTATATGACAATCAAAAAAAGTTCTTTTGCAAAATATAAAAAATTAATCAAATTAATATGGAAACCATTTACTTAGTACTTGTAATTATTCTTGTACTACTTGCTATTTCCGACCTTATTGTTGGAGTTAGCAACGATGCTGTGAATTTTTTAAACTCAGCAATTGGATCAAAGGTTGCCTCATTCAGGACAATAATGATTATTGCTGCTTTTGGTGTTTTGTTTGGAGCTGTTTTTTCTCAGGGAATGATGGAAGTAGCCCGTAAAGGGATATTTAATCCTTCAATGTTTTATTTTTCGGAGATAATGCTCATATTTTTAGCAGTAATGATTACTGATGTAATCCTACTGGATGGCTTTAATACATTGGGCATGCCAACATCCACAACCGTATCAATTGTTTTTGAACTTTTAGGTGCTGCTGTAGGTATGGCTACCGTAAAACTTATGTGGGGTTCACCCGAATCTTTATTACCCATAAAACAATTTATGGTCGATAATAATATGTTACGGGATATTACTAGCGAAATAAATGTGGCCGACTTTATAAATACTTCCAAGGCACTGGCTATTATTTCCGGGATTTTTCTTTCGGTTATTGTAGCCTTTTCTGTTGGAGCCATAATTCAGTATTTCACCCGACTTGTGTTTTCATTCAATTATAAAGTAAGAATTAAGTGGTTTGGTGCTATTTGGGGTGGATTGGCATTCTCAATAATTACCTTTTTTATTTTTATCAAAGGTGCCAAAGGAGCTTCATTTATGACCCCAGAACTTAAAGATTGGTTTGTTGCTAACACATGGCAAATTATGGCAATCAGTTTTATTGGTTGGACAATATTCCTACAAATATTCCAGTGGTTTTTTAAACTGAATATTCTTAAACTAGTGGTTCTTGTTGGTACTTTCTCATTGGCTATGGCTTTTGCAGGAAACGACCTTGTAAACTTTATTGGTGTTCCTTTGGCAGGATATTCATCATTTATGGCCTGGATGGCCGACCCATCAGTTAATCCCGATGATTTGTTAATGGTTTCTATGAGTGGTAAGGTGGCAACGCCTGTTTTATTCCTAATTTTAGCTGGACTGATAATGGTATTAACTCTTTTCTTCTCCAAAAAGGCTAAATCTGTAGTTAAAACATCACTGGATCTTAGCCGTCAGGGAATGGGAGATGAGAGATTTCAGCCTACAGTAATTTCCAGATCAATGGTAAGGACAGGCATCAATATTAACAATGGAATATCAAAAGTGCTGCCTGATTCTTTAATTAACTGGGCGAATAAACAATTTGAGCCCTTGAAAGTAGATGTTAAAAAACAAGATGAGATACCGGCCTTTGACCTCATCAGGGCATCTGTCAACCTGGTGGTTGCAAGTATTCTAATAGCATTTGGAACTTCTTTAAAATTACCCCTATCAACAACTTATGTAACATTTATGGTGGCCATGGGCACCTCGTTGGCCGATAATGCATGGGGAAGGGAAAGTGCTGTTTATAGAGTTGCCGGTGTAATTGCAGTGGTAGGTGGCTGGTTTCTTACAGCACTTACAGCATTTATTGCAGCATTTATAATCGTTTTAATCTTAAATGCAGGTGGCTTTTATGCAATTATAGCAATGGTTGGAGTAGTAATTTATGTTGCTTACCGAACTCATATTCATCACAAGAATAAAAATAATAAAATTGAAGATAATGAGATTGAAGATGTTTCGGATAACACCATTGTTGAGAAGTCTGCTAAAACAATTACCAAAAATCTGGAGGTTGTTGTTAAGCAATTAAAGGCTGTTATCAAGAACATGGAAAAAGAAGATCTTAAAGGACTAAAGGCCTCTAAGAAAGAAATAGCCTCAGTTACAAGCCGCACTAAATATTTAAAGGATAATTTAGGCGTTATAATTAACAAACTTAGAGACGACACCGATACAGATTTTTACTTTGTACAGGTACTTGACTATTTACGTGAAATTATGCATAATGCCACTTTCATAATCAAACCTGTAATTGAGCATGTCGACAATAATCACAAGCCTCTTTTAAAGGAACAAATTGATGAGTTGAAAGATCTCTGTACTTTATCAGCTGATTTATCATCAAGAATTGTACTTAGTATTAAAAATCCGGCACAGGCGGATGAAGAGGCTATTCTGAATTCTCAGACTAAACTTATGGATGCCATTAAAAAGAATACGAAGACTCAGTTCCGTAGACTAAAAGCTGCAAAAGCGGGTACTAAGAATAGTGTGCTTTACTTGCACCTTATTGATGAGTGGAGAAATATGAGTTTGAATTTAGTTAACCTTTATAAATCGTATCGAGATTTTTCTGACTATCAATCAAATTCAAAATAAGTTTTGAAAATAGAAATTATTTCAAAGGGCAGTCCGGCATTGGTCGGGCTGCCCTTAATTTTGCCGTAGAAAAAGTAAAAAGGTTAACAAGAAAATCAAATAACTGTTATTGAAGAAAATGAATTGTAAATTTGAACATACAAAAAACATACTTCTGGAGAAGGCCAACTGGTAATAGTGTCAACCCTTAACGCTGAGCATAAGAAACACGTGTAAACTAAATTAAATTTGCACGGACGTGTTATTTATATTATCTTTGCACGTATAATATAAAATATTGACTCATGAATACAAAATTAACATTGACAATCGAACAGTCCGTTATCGAAAAAGCAAAATCATATGCGAAAGAGAAAGGACGTAGTTTATCAGATATAATAGAAAATTATCTTAAAGCCATTACAACGGAAAAGAGAATTGTTGAAGATATTTCACCTCTTGTAAATTCATTACGTGGAAGTTTCAAATCACCTGAATCTTTTGATTATAAAAAAGAATTATCAAAAGGACTATCTGAAAAATACATGGTATGAAAAAAGTATTGATTGACACAGATGTAATACTTGACTTTTTCTTCGATAGAAAACCTCATTCAGACAATTCATCAATAATACTAAGTCTTTGTGAACGAGGACTACTGGACGGATTTATTACACCAGTAATAATTAGCAATACTTACTATTTATTGCGTAGGACTGCAAAACATGAAAAAGTTATTGAAAAAATAAAGCAATTATTGACAATAACACATGTTCTGCAAATAGACAGACTAGTGATAGAAAAAGCACTTAATTCAGAATTTAAAGACTTTGAAGATGCTTTACAAAACTTCGCCGCAATAAACTATGGAGAAATAGAAGTAATTATTACCCGAAATGTTAAAGATTATAAGAAAAGTGAGATTGGGGTATTAACTCCAGAAAGTTTTGTGAAGTTAATCCATGCTTAATGCTTATACGAATTTATACACTACGCAATTTATTCAAAGCATAGAGGTTATTTTACTTTAATTACTCATAAGTATAATTATTGAAAATAATTAAAGCGACCATGGCACAGTGTCATCCATTAAAAAACAAATACTCATGAAAAAACAATATCTCCTACTTACAGTAATCATAATATTTTCAAGCCTTTTTGCTTACTCTCAAATAAATAGTCCAATCCCTGCTTCCTGCCAACAGGCGATCTTGGTTTTAACGGCATCTGCCGAATCCAATACGGGAACCATGTATTATTTTGAACGTAATGATTCATCATCTGAATGGAAAACTGAAATGGAAGCAATCCCCATCGCCATTGGCAGAAATGGACTAGGCTGGGGAAGTGGTCTGCACTCAGATAACAACCCGAAAGGTTTTCCCATAAAAAAAGAAGGGGACGGAAAAAGCCCTGCAGGTGTGTTTGCCTTGAGTTCGATTTTTGGATATAAAACAGCCATTGAAATTGGTGAACTAAAAATGCCTTACCTCCAACTTAACGAAATGGTTGAGTGTATTGACGATGCTAAATCAATACACTACAACACCTTAGTATCCAATGACACATTAAAGATTGATTGGGAATCGTCGGAAAAGATGGCCTCCATGGGCATTTACTATGAATTGGGCGTTACGGTTGACCACAATACCAACCCAGTCAAAAATGGCGCAGGCTCTTGTATCTTTATTCACAACTGGGCAAAACCTAATGGCACAACAGCAGGCTGTACGGCTATGTCACCTGAAAATATGGTAAAAACTGCATTTTGGCTTGATCAAACTAAAAAACCAATATTAATCCAACTCACAAAATCACGGTATTCAAAGTTGATTAATACATGGGCTTTGCCCGATATTCTGCAATAAATAGAAACAAAATAACAGGGCTTTTTTATTCTATTTCTTTCTTAGATTTGCAGTTGTTCAAAACACTCTAATGACAGAAAGTTTAAGCAAAAACAACAATAAGGTTTGTGTAATTATCCCCACCTACAACAATGCCAAAACAATTGGTGAAGTTGTTAGTGGAACACTACAAATATGCAAAAATGTTTTTGTTATAAACGATGGTTCAACCGACGAAACATTAGAAGTTTTAAAAGGCATTAATGGCATTAAAACAATAAGTTACACTCAAAATAAAGGCAAAGGCTACGCAATTAGAAAAGGATTTGATGCTGCATTAAGCAGTGGCTTTGACTATGCCATCACCATCGACTCTGACGGGCAGCATTACACTGAAGACATTGAAGTTTTATTAAAGAAACATCAGGAGCAGCCCGAAGCATTGCTAATTGGCAGTCGAAATATTGAAGCCGAAGGAATGCCAGGAAAGAACACATTTGCCAACAAATTTTCAAACTTTTGGTATTGGGCAGAAACTGGTCAGAAATTGCCGGATACACAATCAGGAATGAGGCTTTACCCGATACATAAATATAAAAAGACTAGGTGGTTTACAACAAAATACGAATTTGAAATTGAGGTTTTAGTAAGATCAAACTGGAGTGAAATAAAAACAATACCTATACCAATTAAAGTTTACTACCCTCCCGAAGACGAAAGGGTAAGTCATTTTAAACCACTCAAAGATTTCACAAGGATCAGCATACTTAACACTTTTCTTGTTCTAATTACATATTTATACATTATTCCCCTAAAGGCATTCAAATACCTGATGAACAACAGGTTTACCACTGTGATCAAGGAACAAATAATGCTCCACAATGAAAACCCCTTAAAAATTTCAGCCGCCATGGGCTTTGGGGTTTTTATGGGTTTTACACCAATTTGGGGCTTTCAAATGCTAATTGCCGTTTTTCTGGCTCATGCATTACGGCTAAATAAGTTCCTGGTACTTGCCTTTTCTAATGTTAGCATACCGCCTGCAATACCATTTATAATTTATTTTAGTTATAAAACAGGTGGACTTTTCTTCAACAATAGTGTTGAATTCAACTCTGAGACTCTACGTCAGTTAAAGCAGCAGGTACTTGATGGACATTTCTATAAAACACTAAATGAGTTTGGTTATAGTATTCTGCAATATGTTACAGGCAGTCTGGTTCTTGGGCTGTTTGCCGGAATTGGGGTCTCATTTATTGCCTATATCTTGATAAGGATTTTCAATTCTAAAAAAACCGAACAAAAATCATGAGCACTTTATTCATGTTTTTATATAAGTTCAGTTCTCGCAACAGAATTATCTCAATTTTCCTTCTGTTATTGATTTTAGCAATTTCCGTTTTCTATGGTTTAAAACTAAATTTCACCGAAGATATTTCCAAGGTATTACCAAAAAATGAAAAAATAGGAAAAATGAGTTTTGTTTTTGAAAATGCAAAACTCCTCGACAAACTTGTTTTCAATATTCACTTTTCAGATAGCACTATAAAATCTGAGAACTCTGGTTTAATTGAGTTTGCCCGTATTTTTACTGATTCACTTGAAAACAATTTTATCCCATCGCACCTCAAATCGATTGACAAGGCTCCCGGAAATAAAGAAATGCAGGACCTTCTTGTTTTCTTCAACAACAATCTTCCGGTTTTTCTGCAGGAGGAAGATTACCGGCAAATTGATTCCTTAATTACTAATGAACAAATAAAAAAAACTATTGATGCAAACTACAAATTACTAGCAAGCCCTGTTGGTTTTGCGACTAAGAAAACAATATTAGCAGATCCTCTCCACCTAACAAATATTGCCCTAAAAAAATTACAGAAATTCAACATTAGCGATGGCTTTGAACTTAAGAATGGTTTTATTATTTCTAAGGATGGAAAAAATATTTTAATACTGGCCACAGCGGTAAGCAACAGCAATAGCCAACTTAATAAAGAACTTTTTGATGGAGTTGACTTATTAATTGCTGAACTTACAAAATCGAAAAATATTGAAGTAAGTTATTTTGGAAATGCGGCTGTTTCGATGGGGAATGCTGTGAGAATTAAAAAGGATATTATTCTTACGGTTTCACTGGCATTTGCCTTTTTACTAATCTTTATTAGCCTGTTCTTTAGAAAAAAAAGAAGTTTAGTTCTGGTGTTTATTCCTGCTGCAATGGGAGCAATTGTTGCTTTGGGATTTTTGGGAGCATTTGTGCATGAGGTTTCGGCAATTGCATTGGGAATTGGCTCTGTGTTACTAGGGGTTTCTATTGACTATGCCATTCATATTTTGTCTCATTTTAGGCAGAACGCTGATGTAAAATCTCTTTTCAGAGATGTTTCAACCCCCATTGCAATGAGCAGTATTACAACAGCATTAGCATTTTTAAGCCTGCTTTTCATCAACTCAAAAGCACTCAACGATCTTGGCGTTTTTGCTGCTGTGAGCGTATTGGCAGCCGCAGGATTTTCTTTGCTTGTCTTGCCACATTTTCTGGGAAAGAAGATTGAAGAAAAAAAACAAATTAAACCAAATATAATCGACAAACTTGCAAATTGGCAACTGCACAAAATACCACTGCTAAAAGTTGCTGTTATTGCTCTTACAATAGTTTTTTGGTTTACTTCTAAGCAGGTTTCCTTCGATGCCGACATGATGAAGAATAACTATTTAAGCCCAAAACTTCAACAGGCTGAAAAGGATCTTAACAGCATTAGTTCGGTTTCAAGAAAAACTATTTACATTGTTAGCCCGGGCAAGAGTGTTGACGAAGCAATGATGAACAATCATCGGGCACTTTCAATTATTGACAGTCTCAAATCATTGGGTTTAATAAAAAGTTCAACTTCAGTCAACAGCATCCTCAAACCTAAAAAAGAACAACATCAACTTATTGCAGGATGGAAAGATTTCTGGAGTAGTAGATTTATAAAAACTGACAGTCTGTTAAAAAATGAGGCAATACAAAAAGGTTTTAAACCAAGTGCGGTTAAAGGCTTTTCGCAAATGGTTGAAAAAAACTATTCCCCTATTTCAGCAAACAGTAGCAACCCCACTTTAAATCAAATTATTGGCAATTACCTAATTGAAACCGATACTCTCGACGCTGTTATCAATATTCTAAAAGTAAGCAGTAACAATGAAGATATTTTGAAAGTTTACCAAGCATTTAAAGGAAAAGAAGATATTTGGATAGTTGACAAACGACTGGTTACAAGTGAGTTTATGAACATTTTAAATGACAATTTCAACAAACTCATTTTTATTTCTATTGGCCTTGTATTCCTAATTCTTTTAATTGCATACGGAAGAATTGAACTAACCCTCATTACTATGCTGCCTGTTTTAATTTCATGGATTTGGACAGTTGGCATAATGGGTTTGTTTGGCATTTCTTTCAACATATTCAATATTATAATTCTAAGTTTTGTTTTCGGACTTGGAATAGACTACAGCATTTTTGTAATGAGAGGTTTGCTGCAGGGATACAAATACGGGACTAAAGATATTACATCTTACAAAGTATCGGTACTACTCTCAATGATTACTACTTTGGCTGGAATTGGCGTGTTAATTTTTGCCAAACACCCAGCGCTTCAGTCAATTGCACTAATGTCGATAATTGGGATATTTAGTGTTGTTATCGTAAATTTTATTCTTTTACCTTCTATTTTTAAATGGCTGGTAAGTTATAAAATGGGTCTAAGAAACCGGCCTGTAACTTTACTTGATTTCATTTTTTCAATAGCCTCACTATTTACATTTATGTTTGGTGCTGTTTTTATGACCTTACTGTCGATTATTTTCAAACTTATACCTCTAAATGAAGACAAACAGAAATACATCTTCCACGTTGTTTTCAGCAAAATGACATGGTTTCTTATTTACATGAACGTACTTTCAAAAAAAACAATTATCAATCCCTTGGGGGAAGATTATTCGGAGCCGTCAATTATTATTGCTAACCACCAATCGCATATCGATTTGATGCTGATGATGTTGCTAAACCCAAAAGTTCTGGTACTTACCAACAACAAAAATTACAACAACCCTGTTTATGGCAAAGCGTTGAAATATGCCAATTTTATTCCCTCGGACGAGGGCTATGAAAGTGTTTTGGAAAAAGTAGAGCCATTGATTAAGAAAGGCTATTCGCTGGTAATTTACCCCGAAGGACATCGTAACGATAATGGCTTCATAAAACGTTTCCACAAGGGAGCCTTCTATCTCGCCGAGAAACTAAATATCCCTATTCAACCAATAATAATTCATGGGCAAAACCAATTACTGAAGAAAAGTGAGTTCTTCCTAAAAAGAGGTTCCATACGCACTAAGTTCCTGCCAAAGATTTACCTAAATGAAGGAAAATTTGGTAAAACCATAAAAGAACAGACAATTGGTGTACAGGAATATTTCAGGGATGAGTATGCCCTAGTAAGAGAAGAGTTTGAAAACCCTGAATTTTTTGCCGATTACATTCGTAAAAACTACCTTTATAAAGGGCCGGTTCTTGAGTGGTACACTTTAATAAAACTGAAGATTGAGGACAATTACAATATTTTTAATGAATTGATACCAAGGGAATGCAAAATAACTGATTTGGGTTGCGGTTATGGCTATCTAGATTATTTACTCAATCTTGTTTCGGCAAAGCGCCAGATAACTGCCGTTGACTACGATGAGCAAAAGATTGCCGTTGCTGCAAACTGCGCCATTAAAAATAAAAATGTAAATTTTGTTACTGCCGATATTACTAATTTTGAAATTGAACAATCAGATGTAATAATTATAAAAGACACTTTGCACTACCTTCCTGGCAAGGAACAACGCAACTTGCTGGAAAAGTGCATTAACAAACTGAATAAACAAGGAATGCTAATTATCCGCGATGGTGACAAAGAGCAACAAAAAGAACATAAGGCAACAAAACTTACGGAATTCTTCTCCACTAAATTTGGTTTCAATAAAGCAGAACACAAACTCGAATTTATTTCAGAAAGTAATATTAGGGAAATAGCAAAAATTCACAACCTAAGTTTTGAAGAAATTGGACAGGCAAAAAACACCTCCAATAAACTATTTGTATTAATAAAACTTGAGACATTTTAGTTCCTAGAGATTCAATTGAAATATTGTGATTCGCCTCCCTATTTGGCAATTTAGTTTATTATCTAGCCTCCATTTATTGTAATTCATTACGTGTTAACATTATTTTATATGTACTGCATTACACTTTAATTCGCTTTTTCTTGTATCTCATTACAATTTAAATTATCTTTGCAATGCATTAATAAAATAATGATGGATGTACTTTACGAAATAAACAACAGACTACTGGACGAAACACCAATTGAATTTAAAAGATCATTGTATCACAAAATTAATTGGAAACCACGTCTGATTGAAATTACAGGGGCCAGAGGTGTTGGTAAAACAACACTAATGCTGCAATACATAAAATTGAACTACGATGCTGGTGATACTTCTGTACTCTACTTTTCTGCTGACGACCCATATTTTTATACTAATAGTTTAATTGACACAATTGACAAATTTGTAAAATACGGTGGGCGACATATATTTATTGATGAGGTACATAAATATCTGCCTAAAAATGACAGGGCAGATTGGTCGGGGGAAATTAAAGCTTCATACGACCGTTACCCAAAACTCCGTATAGTTTATTCAGGTTCTTCAACCATCCAACTCATTAAAGGTATTGGAGACCTTAGTCGCCGAGTAAGCCCATATTTTTTGCCAGGATTGTCATTTAGGGAATACCTTGTAATGAATAACATAATTGATCATCAGGCAATAAGCCTGCATGAACTGCTAAAAAAACATACTGTACTCGCCAGAGACATTAGTTCAAAGACAGTGATACTTGCAAAATTTCAAGAATATCTTAAATGGGGATATTTTGCATTCTACGATGAAGATAAGGACAAATACTATGAACGCTTAAAAAACGTAATAACGGTGATAATGGAATCTGACATCCCTGCAGTTGTTGATATACCATATTTAAGCGTACAAAAGATGAAGAAGTTGTTGGCAGTAATTGCAACATCGGTTCCATACACCCCAAACTTAACGACCATAGGCAAAAAAATTGGTATTACCGATCAAAGGACACTCCTAAATTATATGACATATCTGGAGAAAGCAGAACTAATCCGAAGCCTATCAAAAAAAGTTACTGGCGACAAGATTATGCGGAAACCTAACAAACTTTATATTGCAAACACTAACCTTGCATATGCCCTTGAGCCATACAATATTAATAAGGGTACTCTACGCGAAATATTCTTTTTTAGTCAGGTTGCAAGCAATAATAATATTACTACGCCACCCTCTGGTGACTTTTTATTGAACAATAAACATGTAGTTGAAATAGGCGGGAAAAATAAATCTGATGTTCAACTAAAAGGGTTGGAAAATACTTTCCTTGCCATCGACGATATTGAAGTAGGTATTTTTAACAAAATACCTCTTTGGTTATTTGGTTTTTTGTATTAAAATTAGTGGATTCTTTCTTGTTGTTCACAATAACAAACTGTTTCTTTTTTGGAAATAAAACCCATCAACATCCCATCAATCCAATTTCCTAATCTAACAACCTTTCCTCACCTCAAAGTTATATCACCCCTTCATCGGCAAAACTATAGTAGGTGTCGTTGCCAACTATAATGTGGTCGAGGACAGAAATATCGAGGGACTCACCTGCTCTACGTATTTTTTTTGTTAAACTGATATCTGTATCGCTGGGCGAAGTATTATTAGATGGGTGATTATGCCCGAGAATAATTGAAGAGGCATTATGCTGCAAGGCTAGTTTGAATATCTTTTTGGGGTCGGCAACTGTTCCTGCAAAACCCCCTTCGCCAACACTGAGATTTTTAATTATTTTGTTCGAACGATCCAGCAACAGCATCCTAAATTCCTCGTCGTAGCGATCCATTAAAAATGGCAGGAACAGATCGTAGGCATCCCTGCTGGAAGTTACTTTTTTCTTCGACAAAGCCTTACTGCTAAGCCTGCGTTTTCCCAGTTCAAGAGCAGCAACTATGCTTATTGCCTTTGCTTCACCAATGCCTTTGTATTTTTGAAGGTCGGTAATTGAGAGTTTTGAAAGTTCTATTAAATTATCGTCAACATCCTTGAGTATCTGTTGCGAAAGTTCAACTGCCGATTGTTCGGTGTTTCCAGAACCAATCAAAATGGCAATTAACTCAGCATCAGACAAAACTGACTTACCTTTAATAGCCAACTTTTCGCGCGGACGGTCGTCTTCGGCCCATTGGCTAATAGGTCTTTTTGTTGGGTTTTTTTCCATAGGGCTAAGATAAGTATTTATTTGAAGGAATAGGACACGTCTCGTCCTCGTCTGCGACGAGGATGCTATGCAAGATGAAAACACCAACATCCTCGTTAAAAACGAGGACGAGATTTCAGTTGTTCTAAGCAGATTTCTCACCGCATCACATTTATTTTTAATACGAATATGCTTGTGTTGCGGATTCGATGACAATTCAAAAAAAAAGGCTTAGTAAGGTTTCGAATTTAAAACCCAGACAAATTGCTTGCTTTAATAAACAGAAAAAGCCTGTCCACCAAAAGGTGAACAGGCTCTAATATTTTTTAAACCTATGTTTTACTTAAGAAAGGCTGTTTGCAAATTTTGCAATACTCGACTTAATATTACCGGCTTTATTCTTATGGATAATATTCTTTTTAGCCATTTTATCAATTATTGCAAAAACCTTAGGCATTTGCTCTTCTGCATCTTTCTTAGCAGTTAAAGTCCTGAATTTACTCACTGAACTACGCATTGTTCTTGCATAATAACGATTGTGAACTCTTCTTGCTTCTGTCTGCCTTATTCTTTTAAGTGCTGATTTATGATTAGCCATAATTCTTATTAGTTATTTTATATCCTTAATTTCGGGCTGCAAAAGTAAAACATTTTTTAATATAAAAAAACATTGTGCTTTTTATTTTAATTTTTGTCTGCTTAAAGCCATTTTACAAGTGGGAAGTCCATTCTGTAAGCCAGTAAACTATTCTTTGGAAAAACCCTGAAAGTATAATCATAAACTCCTGCATTCTTCAATGAAAAATTACAACTATACTTTGCTTGTCCTTCATCAGTAACCATTACTGCTAGTTCCTGCTTAAAAGTAACTTCCTTTACTTCATCGTCTTTTTTGTTGCCCATAAGTATCTCAACACCGATATCATCGCTATTTAAACCAGCCAGGTTTAATACTATTTCGGCATTAAACATTGTACCGAACTCAACGGGGCCTTTTTCTACGTCAGGTACATGCATCGACACTACGCTAATGTTATCCCAACTTTGCAGAACAGTATTTTTCCAGTTAACCAGTTCGCGTGCTTTCTCAAAATTATTCTGAGAGATTAATTTCTGTCTTTCAAATAGTTTTCCATAGAACTTACTGCAATAATCTTCCACCATCCTTTGCATTGTAAAATGCGGGGCTATTTTTGCAATTGTATTTTTTATGTGAGAAACCCATTTTTCAGAAACACCTTTTTCATCTTGCTTATAATAAATTTTCGAAATATCATTCTCAAGGGTAGAATAAATTGTTTCAGCATCAAGTTCATCCTGAAAATATTGATTCTCATAACTACGGGTTTCTTCGACAGCCCATCCGGCTCCTGGAGTATAACCTTCGGCCCACCAACCATCAAGCACACTAAAGTTGACCACGCCATTCATCACTGCTTTCTCGCCACTAGTGCCCGAAGCCTCCAACGGACGCGTAGGCGTATTTAACCAAATATCAACGCTGCTGGTAAGTAATTTACCAATGGTCATATCGTAATTATCGATAAAAATTATCTTTCCAATAAATTGAGGCATCTTCGATATTTCAATTATCCTCTTAATCAAATCCTGACCTGCTTTATCGTTAGGATGTGCCTTTCCAGCAAAGAAAAAGAATATTGGTTTCTTTTTGCGATTTACAATAGCTTCAAGTCTTTCGAGGTTGGAAAACAATAAATGTGCCCTTTTATAGGTTGCAAACCTACGTGCAAAACCAATAATCAATGCCTTCTCATCAAATTTAGAAAGCATACTGGCAATCAATTTCGGATTTTCTGCTTTTGCAGTCAGATCTTTTCTAAGTTTAGTTTTAAGTTCTTTAATCAATTGAGATTTCAACTCAATGCGCTTATTCCAGATTACATCATCCGGAACACTCATTATTTTTTGCCATCTTTTTGCATCGGGCTGATTATTCTCAAAATCAGCGCCAAAAACATCACGATACAATTGCTGCCAAACAGGAGCAGTCCAGGTATAATAATGAACGCCATTAGTAACATGCCCAATGTTAAGTTCGTCGGCAAAGTAGCCAGGATATAATTTTGCGAACATTTCCCTTGAAACCCTACCATGAATTTTGCTCACACCATTTACTTCCTGCGATAGGTTAGTTGCAAGCACACTCATGGAAAACTTCTCGTTTTGGTCGTTATTGTTAAACCTACCCAAGCCAATAAAATCATGCCAGCTAAGCTGAAGAGCATCACTAAAGTGTGGCAGGTAAGCTCTAAGCAAATGTTCTTCAAATGAATCATGCCCGGCAGGCACAGGAGTGTGAGTTGTAAACAATGTGCTCGACCTCACAATTTCTTTGGCAAGACTAAAATCAATTCCCAGTTCATCGATATAATTCCTAAGTCTTTCGAGTCCGCTAAAAGCTGCATGGCCTTCGTTGTTATGGTAAATATTGGGTTTTAAACCCAAACTGTTAATCAGCCTAATACCTCCCAAACCCAAAATCATTTCTTGCTTGAGGCGATTTTCGTTATCACCACCATAAAGTTGGTGAGTAATATGCTGATCTTCAAAAGAGTTCTCTTTAGTGTCGGTATCGAGTAAATAAAGTTTAATCCTACCAACATTAACCTGCCATGCCTTAGCCATAACCGTCCTGCCTGGCAGAGCAACCTTCACAACAACCCAATCGCCATTTTCATCCCTAAGGGGAAGAATTGGTAATTGTGTAAACTTTTGTGCATTGTAATCGGCAATCTGCTCTCCAAAATGTGTAAGCACTTGCTTGAAATAACCAAAGCGATAAAGTAGGCCTACAGCAAATAAATTTTTATTCGAATCGCTGGCCTGCTTTAAATAATCACCTGCTAGAATTCCCAAACCGCCTGAGTAGATTTTTAAACTAACGTGCAGGCCATATTCCATACTGAAGTAGGCAATTTTACCATTAGTCCTTTCGTCGGCTTTTGCCATATATTTTTTAAACTCAGCATAAACTTCACTAAGCTCCTTCATAAATCTGATGTCGTTCAGTAATTTATCAACATCATCCATGGAAAGCATTTCAATTAACAAAACAGAGTTTTGTTCAATCTCATTCCATATTTTTGGTTTTATTGATGCAAACAAATCGCTTGCTCTGCTGTTCCACGACCACCAAAGATTGTAGGCCATTTCTTTTAAGGGCTCCAATTGTTCTGGCAATGCCGGCTCAACTAATATCTTTTTCCATTCCGGAGTATTATTTGTAATTTTTGCTTCCACTTTTGAATTCTTTGTTGTTTTAATACCGGGCTTTTTAGGTACTCTTGCTACTGCTTTTTTAGCAGCCATCCCCCAAGCCTCAAAATAGTTTTCTGATAAATCGTTCCACAATGCCTTCTGGCAAACTGTTTTTGCCTCTTCAACTACTTTCGTCTTGTCTTTAACTTTGGCAAATCCCTTTATCCTCTCATAAATCTTATGAGCAGCATCCTGGTCACCATCCTCTTTTCTTTCGATAACGAGAACAGATTTTTCCTTTAACTTAAAATTACTTTTCGCCCAATCACCAAAACCTGCGTAGTTGGTTGTTATTGTTGGAACCTTAAAGGCAATGCTTTCCAAAGGTGTGTAACCCCATGGTTCGTAGTAAGATGGAAAAACCGATAAATCGAAACCTATAAGGAAATCGTAATATTCAAGGTTCACAACTTTGTCGTTGCCATTAAGATATGCAGGTACAAAAACTAAAGTAACTTTAGAGCCGTCACGGTTTATTTGTTTTGCGTAGGCATGATTTAGAACAGGGTCGTGCTCAGGATGATGGATGTGATGCGTAAGGAAACGGTTTTCTACCTCTGCGCCTTTGGTTTTAAACAGATTGTAAGGTTCGTGGTGAGATGTGGGAACAGTAATAAAAGCAACTATTTCACGATTAATATTTTCATCTCTATTCAATTTCTCAAGGGCATCGATAAATATATCTATCCCTTTATTCCTAAACTCATATCGCCCGCTGTTTAATACTAAAAGTGCGTTGGTGCCAATTTTTCTTCCTGCCAGTTTAGAGGCTATTTCTATTGCCTTTTTACGAGCAATTTTTCTCTTCTTCTCAAAATCATTTCCCTGAGGCACAAACTTTTCTTCGAAACCATTAATTGTAATCACATCGGGTTGCTTACCAAAAAACTGTTTACATTCCTTTGCGGTAATGCTACTAACAGTTGTAAATGCATCGGCATTAATTGCAGAAAGACTTTCCAGCGAATGTTTACTTTTTACCTGAAAAGTATTGGCCATTGTTTGGGCATCGTAGGTTTCAAGATTATCGTAAAGGGGTAATCCATTTCCTGCAACCGACCTTCCTAAAACCGTAGCATGGGTTGTAAATGCTGTTCCAATTTGGGGTGCATTTTCCTTAAGGTAAAGAACACCACTACCTGTCATCCATTCGTGAAAATGAGCCACAACAGTTTTATCATCTAAATAAAAGTCAGAGAAACTTTCAACCACCATTCCGGCAGCATATCCAAATATTGTAGGTTCAATGTAGTCCCATCTGCCATGTAGCGAATCGAGTTTGTAATCTTCCCATAGTTTGGTAAAAATTTCATCCTTTTTGGGGAAGAAATTTGTAAAATCTATTAAAATAACCTTTGGGCTGCTTTCGATATTCCAGCGTCCGGCTCTAATTTTAAGTCCCTTTTTAATTGCTGTGGGTTTCCATTCGGAAAACAGTTCTTTGTCTTCAATAAAATCGGGGTTCTCTTCGGTACTTTTCCAAACGTCGGGACCAATTAAAACATAGTTCTCTTTGTATTGATCAACTATGCTTTTTGCCTTGGTGGAAACAACGGTGTAAATGCCACCAATCTTATTACAGATTTCCCAACTGGTTTCAAAAATAAAATCAGGTTTTATATTTTTTGTCATTCTTATAATATCAGATTAATGCCTTTTGAAATTCCAAAGGCCACATTTTAAACAAGCGGGCAAAAATAACAAATTGATGGATTTGGATGTGAACTAAATGTTAATTCGACAAAAGGTATTTGCTTAGTATAAAAAATGCCCATAAGTCTCAAGTTTTTGGAGATTTAAAACGATTGATGTTTTGAGTGTTCTGTGAATTTGTAAATCTATTTGCTTAATATTATAATTTGTTTTATAAACCTAAAAAAGCAAACCATATTAAACCTTATTCATCCATTTATCAGGATTTTGCGAAGAGTGGAAAACCGCAATAATACTTATGGTCTTATTGACCTTGTTAATATTGTAAATTATGAGATAAGGGAATTTATCGGGAATACCAACTCGATTATTTTTGTATCTTAATTGAAAACTTTCGGGTTGTAGTTTAATGATTCTAACACATTCTTTAATGCTTTCAACAAACTGCTTACCAAGTCCTTTTTGTTGTTTATTGTACCACTAGGCATTTTCTTTAATATCTACCGTGGCAGAATCAGAAATAATTACTTTATAAATCTTTTTCGATTTCATCAATAACAGTTTCAAAGTCCTGAAATTTTTCATTACCTTTGGCAATCATCTCTAACCGTTCATCAACAATTTCTTTTTGCCACTGATGCAAATCCGTACTGTCTTCAATATCGTGGTATTTTTCTTTTAATTTGTTCCATGCTTTTATTGGAATAAATACACCTGTTGTGTTGCCCGATATATCGTGTAAATATTGCAAGTTCATAATATTGTGTTTTATTATAAATATGCCTTCTATGTTTTTAAATCACGTATTCTTAATAATACAAATATAGGTAATTAAAGTTTATATTATCTCAAAGCCTTAGCCCTCTTAAAATAAAAACCAATAAGCACGAAAATCAACACAACAAACCCAGCAGCAATTTTCATATCGGAAACAGAGTGTAGTTGCTTAGCCGAAATCAAGCCGACAATTGCAAGGTAGGCAAACAACCAAGTTTCAACTATGTTTATAGCCATTATCAGCCTTTGGGCCAGGCGATATTGAGCCTCTATATTTTGTTTTGTTATTTTGTAGGAATAATTAAATATGTGGGGATAGTTAATCAACCATCTTAAAGTAAATGCCAGAATAAAGGCTAAAACAGGATTTATCAGCAAAACAAACTTACTCCCATAGGAAATTACATTCCCGCTACCATCAAATTTAAACGGAACTTCAATGGGAAGAATTACAAAACCAATAATAGTAACAACTGCAATTACTACCAACGAAAAGAGTAAAACAAAATCCAGCAGTTTATCTGTCAGTTCAGGTTTGAGTGCTATTTTTGGTTGCTTCGATGCTGACATCTATATTTTGGTTTTGAAAAACTTTAAGTAAAGGCGCAACGATTTTATTATTTTTCGTTGCGCCTTTGCGTCGTTGCGTGAACCCAAAAAAAATGCTTTTTGAAGAGCTATCTTATTTCTTTCCAAAAATATCTTTTAATTTATCCTCAATATTTTTCTGGTACTTTTTGATATCCGATTTTTTGATCTTCATTTCGGTATTCATCTCATCGAATTTCTTTTTGGCTTTAGCACTCAGATTAGGGATAACCTTTTCCGTCAGTTCTTTTTCTGCATCTTTTAAAGCAATTGTAAGCTGCTCAACATCTACATCTTTCAAAAGTTTTTTGACTGATGCATTCGACATATCTTTAATATCATCAAATTTGATATCCTTACCCTTTTCAAAAGATTTCTTTACTTTTTTACTAGCCTGTCTGGCAGCCTTTTTTACAACTTTTTCAGCCTTTTCAGCCAATTCACTAGCAGCATCTTTCATTTCTACAAAATCGCCTTTTCCAAGTTTTGTATTTTCCTCCACTCGGATAATAAAATCGGAAAGAACATTCATATAGTTAATAAAAGCATCGTAGGGTGTTCCGTAGGGGTTAAAATATTTATGCACATCACCATCAGAAAACCACTTGGTACACATATAATAAAAATGGTCGGAAGTCTGCAAATAGAGCCAGTCTTTCCAAATCTGAGGATCTTCGCATTGTTGTACTTTATCTTTCAATGCATAAAGTTTGTCGAAAGCCTCATCCTGAAGGTCGTTGCCAAGCCAGGCGGTAAGGTCGCGTTCTTCATCGGCCCACGAAATTTCAGTTGGCACATGAATAGGTGCAACAGGCTGCAACTTCTCAGCAAGTTCACTGGGAGTAGCAAAACCAAAGTTGGAATGCGAGAATACTCTTCCTGGCAAAGCGCGCATAAAATCAAATATTCCGGTTTCTTCCCACTGGTGCTCTCCAAAAGTTTCATAGTCCATGAATAAGTTTATCACCTCTTCATTTGCATCAGCCTGATTTAACCAGTCAACAAACTTATCAGTTGTAAGCGGAAAGCCTTCCCAATCCTGCTTTGAAAAGCGGAAAGCAATATCATCGCTAAGTCGATAATTCTTAAGCAAGAGTTTTAATTCGGGACGAATTGAATTAGCATACATAAAGTTAGGGCTTCTCCAGCCAAGAATATGCTTAGCACCCTCGGTTAGCATAAGTTTATAACCCATATCTGCAACCATTTCACCTATCCTATCCGAATAAATCAACTCGGTATTCCTAAATGTTGTAGGCTTCTTACCAAAATGTCTTTCAATGGTATCTGTATGCATTTTAACCTGACGCTGAAACTCTGTTTTGCTCTTCAAGGCAGCAAGAGAATGGGCCTGAGTTTCTGCTAAAAACTCAACATTTCCCGTTTCAGCCAAACGCTTAAAACTCTCAAGTACGTCGGGTGCGTACTGCTCAAACTGATCGAGAGCAGTTCCGGAAATAGAGAAACTAACCTTAAAAGCAGATCCATACTCATTTATCAGTTCCAATAGTAATTGGTTCATGGGAAGATAACTTTTCCTTGCTACCTTCCTCATAATAAAACTGTTATTATATTCGTCGAAATAATCGTGTTTGTCAGCAATATCGAAAAATCTATAATTCCTCAACCTATATGGCTGATGTACCTGAAAATAAAAACAAATTGACCTCATATTTTATGTATTATATTGTTATCGTTGTTGTCGTTGTTATCGTTGTTGTCGTTGTTAACTGTATTAGTTTGAAACTTGACAACCCGATAAACTGATAATTTTTTTAAAGTACGCTTTCATAAACATGTTTTACTTTTAAAGCTGCATTTTCCCATTTTAGGTTTTCAACTTCAATTTTACCATGTGTTTTAAACATATCTGAAAGACCTTTATAATGGCAAAGTCCATAAATTGAATCGGCCATGGCATCCACATCCCAGAAATCAATTTTAAGTGCATGATTCAATATTTCGGCTACGCCAGATTGCTTAGAAATAACCACCGGCACGTTCGACCTCATGGCTTCAAGTGGAACAATTCCAAATGGCTCCGAAACTGAAGGCATTACAAATACATCGCTCAAAGCAAACATATTTGTAACATCATCACCTTTCAAAAATCCTGTAAAGTGAAATTTGTCTGCTATTCGCAGATGAGCAACCCTTTCGATCATTTTATTAAGCATATCGCCTGATCCGGCCATAACAAAACGCACATTATTATCTTTTTGTAAAATTTTATAAGCTGCCTCAATGAAATATTCAGGACCTTTTTGAAAGGTAACCCTACCAAGAAAAGTTACTACCTTTTCTTTCATTCTCTTTTTCATCTCTGCAATCTCACCAACCACATCCTGGTCAACAGCATTATGAACCGTTATAACTTTACCTGGATCAATGCCATATTTTTCAATTACAATTTTGCGAGTTAGGTTGCTAACAGTTATCACACGGTCGGCGGCTTCCATACCTTCACGTTCCATATCGTAAACAACCTGGTTTACATTACCTCCTGTTCTATCAAACTCTGTTGCGTGCATGTGAACCACTAGCGGTTTGCCCGATGCTTTTTTGGCAGCAATCCCGGCAGGATAAGTCAGCCAATCGTGTGCGTGAATAAGATCATGATCTTCTTTGGCAGCAATACCGGAACCAATTAATGCATAGCGAGCAACTTCTTCCATGAGGTTGGTACCGTATTTTCCCGAAAACTTATAGTTCTTAGAAAAAACATTGCTAGTGTATTCTTCTCCTGTTTTCTTTTTATCTTCCATCACCTTTGTAAATTCTACAGGATCGACATAAGGAATTATGCTGGAACCAATCTCCATATATTTTACACGCGACCAAAACTCTTTGTATTCCTCATCCTTAAGATCGAATGTAAGATCGCTTGCATTGACTATCCTTACAGCTTGTTCATCTTCATCGCCATATGCTTTAGGTACTACAAACAACATTTCAACATTGTGCTTAGCAAGGCCTTTGGTAAGCCCAAAACATGCTGTTCCAAGGCCACCTGTTATATGTGGGGGAAACTCCCAACCGAACATTAGTATTCTCATATTCCCTCTATTTTTTTGCTTTTATCATTTTATTAATCCTGAGCAATTCTGCAACACTCCACGCTTGCGAAATACCACCCTTACCATGAAATGGTGGATCACCTTCGTAAATTTCAGAAATTGTGCCTATACCATCTTTATTCATTTCTTTTTCAAATCCTTTATAAAGATTTTCTATCAACGATTTACCACTCTCACCCTGCAATTTTATGTAAGCATCAGCAAAAGCACCCAAAAGCCACGGCCAAACAACTCCTTGATGATAAGACAGATCGCGACTACTTTGATCTCCTGAATAGGAACCATTGTAAGCATCATTTTTTGGAGACAAAGTTCTTAATCCTCGTGACGTAAGTAATTCGGCCTGAACTACATCTAAAACCCCATGTTGTTTATTTTCGCTTATTGGGCTGTAAGGCAACGAAACTGCAAAAATCATATTTGGTCTGACATCCCAGTTTTTATAATCACCATTTACAAAATCGGCTAAATACCTTTTATCCGAATCCCAGAAAATATTCACAAAAGAATCTTCTATAATTTGAGGCCATTTTGCCCACTCTTTAACAAAAGTTTTATCACCAGCTAAATCTGCAATTTCGAGGCTAAACTTAATTGCGTTATACCAAAGAGCATTTATTTCCACGGCGTAACCGGTTCGTGGTGTAACAGGTTTGCCATGAACAATTGCATCCATCCATGTAAGGGCTTTACCCTGCTCACCTTGCCAAACCAGACCATTGTCGTGCATCTTAATCTTATAAAGTGTGCCTTTTTTATAGCTCCTTAGAATTTGCTTCATGGCTTTGCCATATTCTTTCCAAATCGGGGCTTTGTTTTTCAGGCCTTCAGCATAATTTTGAATTGCCCAGAAAAACCAAAGTGAAGCATCGGCAGAATTAAAGGCTAACTGTTTACCATGTCCAACATTGGGAAAGAGACCATCTTTTAGTTCTGACAACATTGTTTTCATTACAGCCTTAAAAGACTTAACATCGCCACGACTAAGTGCAAGTCCCGGCAATGAAATGAAAGTATCGCGACCCCATCTCCCAAACCACGGATAGCCTGCTATTATTTCCTTATTCTTATTGAAAGTAACAAAAAACTCATCGGCAGCATTTAGAAGGCAATTTTCAAAATTATCGCGCGAAGTCCTTTTTTTAATCTCAGCAGTAAACTGCCTTTTAAATGTAGAAGGTGTTTTTTCTTCAAGCCCTACCGAGATAACAACCGATTCGCCTTTTTTAATATTTACCTCAAAAGCACCCGGTACAAATAAGTCCTCCTTGCATTCATAACCTCTCTCGGCTTCCCTTAAATACTCGATATTATAGTACCAATCGGGAACATGTGTATATTTTGCATTTTTGGAACATTGCATAAACACTTTTGAATAGCCCCGATACATTTGCCAGCTTGCACCATTGGCCACTGAAGTATATTTACTCTCCACCCAGGTATTTGCCTTTGATAGGGAATGCACATTACGATAAGCCAAAAATGGTTTTAACTTTAGGGTAACACTCTCAGCCAGACTATCTTCAAGTGTGTACCTGATAAGTATTCTGTTTTCATTTTCTGCAAAAATAGATTCTCTTGTAAATATAGTTTGTCCTAGCCTGTAAACTAATTTCGGATTTGGGTCTGATTTGAAATCCCTAATATATTTATGGCCTTTGGGATCGTAATTCCCATTGGGGTACATACGCATACTCAAATGAAAATCGAAATCATTAACAGTTAAAGTTTCGTCAACCGTTGATAAAAGCACGTGGTTTAAATCATCAATCAAAGGTTGGGGCACAACCAAAAGCCCATGGTATTTTCTCGTATTAGTATTAATTATTGTGGAACTTGCGTAACCTCCAACCCTATTTGTCCTCAACAATTCTCTATCGAGAGAGTACTTTAGGTTGATAAGTTGCTTTTTCTCAAAGTCTATATAACTCATTTTATGTGTGTTAAGTCAAATTAATAGTCTGGTGAACTAAATTGCAAATCTAACTGCAAAATAGTGATAATCAGCTTAACAAAAAAAATTAATGATAATTTAATATCCAAATTGGAATACCTTGCCAAACCTACTGAGCCTATTCTTCTATCTATAACGATTGAGGAAATTTTAATTAAACAATAACAGATAAATTTTTTATAGCAAGTTTTGTAAGAAAATGTACTACTTTTGACAAAAATAACAACAATAAGCACCTAACTAATTCAATAATGGAAAAAGGAAAATACTTCCTATTGATGCTGTTTGCCATAATTACAATTAAAACAGCATTGGCTGATGGAAAGAAACCTCTTACACATGAGGATTACGCCAAATGGAAATCGATTACAGAATATAAAATTTCTAACAATGGCAAGTTTCTTTGTTACGTGATTTCACCTCAGGAAGGCGATAGATTTTTATATGTTGAAAATCTCAAAACCAAAATAAAAGACTCAATAGAAAGAGGCTATGGGGCAAAGTTTTTGCCCAACTCTAACTTTCTGGTTTTTAAAATAAAACCTCAGTTTGATACTCTAAGAACTGCAAAATTAAAAAAAGTAAAAAAGGACAAGTTACCAAAAGATTCTGTTGGTATTTTGAATTTAAACACGGGCGAGATTTCAAAGTATAATAGACTTAAAAGTTTTAAGATAGCAAAAGAAAATTCTGATTTTATTGCCTTGCTACTTGAATACGAAAAGGAAAAAGACTCAACAGCAAGACAAGACACAATAAAAGCAAAGGAAAAAAACAAGGGTGATAATTTAATAATACTAAACCCTGCAACAAACTACTCTCATAGGTATGAGTGTGTAAAAAAGTACAGCATCTCAGAAAACGGCAAAGCC
The DNA here is from genome assembly GCA_029933565.1 of Bacteroidales bacterium. Classification (GTDB taxonomy): domain Bacteria; phylum Bacteroidota; class Bacteroidia; order Bacteroidales; family F082; genus BM524. Next base: position 10,966 of record JAOZNY010000002.1, on the reverse strand, counting down.
ATTGCTTTTATCCAAATTAAACAAGATAGCATCGATTCTGTTTTTGTAAACACATTCAATACTCAACTACTAAAGACCAAACTAATATTCTCAAGTGAGGGGCACTCTGAGAACATTGCAGTTGATAATTTTGGCGAACAGTTTGCATTTACTTTTTCATCTGACACTGCTAAAAAGAATAAAGTCTATGGGTTGTTTTACAAAAATATAAATAGAAGTGGACTTAATAATATCTCCGGTGATACTCTCAATAATTTACCCAAGGGAATGAGTGTTAGTACTGATAGAAAGATCTTTTTTAAAGAATCGGGTTCGGAACTTTATTTTGGAATTAGAAAGAAGCCAAAACCTGAATTAAAAGACACACTCACCGCTGACGAAAAAGTAAGCATTGATATTTGGAACTGGAAAGATCCACTTCTTCAGCCCCAGCAACTTAAGGAACTTAAAAAAGAGAAAAAGAGGAATTATCTTTCAGTTTATTTTCCTGATTCCAAAAAAGTTATTAATCTGGCCGATAGCAATCTGCGAAATGTTATAATCAACAAAAAAGCCACAAGCAACTATAGTCTGGCGTACAGCCATAAAGAATATCAAAAGGAAACTTCCTGGGATGGAAGTTGGTATAGCGATTACTACTTAATTGACAGGACAAATGGCGAACGCAAACTAATTCTTGAAAAAACAGCTTCAAGCATTAGTTTCTCACCTTATCAAAATTTTGTTGCCTGGTATAATATTGCCGATAGTAGTTGGAATGTTTATGATATTGAAAAAGAAAGTAGTCAAAATGTTTCTGCCCAACTGAAAGTAAATTTTTATAATGAATTAAATGATGTTCCCAACGAAGCCTCCCCTTACGGGATGACATATTGGACTTCAACAGAACAACTTGTGGTTTGCGATAAATACGATTTGTGGATGTTTGATCCCAGAGGGAAAAGGAAACCTATTAATTTAACAAATGGCTTTGGCAGAAGGAACAATATTAAATTCCGATATGTAAAACTAGATCCGGAAGAAGAATTTATTGCTGAAAATATATTGCTTTCGGCATTTGACTATAAAACCAAAAAATCTGGATATTTCTTTCTGGAAAAAACGAAGAAACCTCATCAATTAATTTGGGAAGACATGATGTTTACTTCGCCAAAAAAGGCAAAGGATGATGATATTTTGGTCTGGAGAAAGCAATCGTTTACCAACTTCCCTGAACTCTATGTTTCAACCACAACTTTTAAAAACATAGAAAAGATTACAGAAACCAATCCTCAACAAAATGATTTCAACTGGGGGACTGCTGAACTTGTGAATTGGAAAACCTATAAAGGCGAAAAGATGCAGGGAATATTTTACAAACCTGAAAACTTTGACCCCACTAAAAAATACCCAATGCTGGTTTATTTCTACGAAAGGTCTTCCGACAGGCTACACCGTCATTATGTACCGGCACCTATCCGTTCAGTAATCAACTTTACTTACTACACCAGCAACGAATACTTGATTTTTATACCTGACATTAAGTACGAAATAGGTTATCCCGGGCCAAGTGCCTACAATTGCATTGTTAGTGGTACAGAGGCAATGATTGAGCAGTTTGATTTTATCGACAAAGATAATATTGGAATACAGGGACAGAGTTGGGGAGGCTACCAAACAGCCTACATTATTACACAAACTGATATTTATAAGGCAGCCATGGCAGGTGCACCTGTTAGCAATATGACTTCTGCTTATGGAGGAATTCGCTGGGGATCAGGACGCAGCCGTGCTTTTCAGTATGAAGAAACGCAAAGTCGTATTGGAGGTACCTTATGGGAAAAACAGGATTTGTATATTTTGAACTCACCCCTATTTTTTGTTCCTAAAATAAATACCCCACTCTTGATGATGCACAACGATAAGGATGGTGCAGTGCCATGGTATCAGGGAATTGAAATGTTTAATGCCATGCGCAGACTTGACAAACCCGTTTGGATGTTGGTTTACAATGGTGCGCCCCACAACCTTAAACGTCGTGCCGACATGAAAGACCTTACAGTTAGGATGCAACAGTTTTTTGATTTTTACCTTAAAGATGCTCCCGAACCTAGATGGATGAAGACTGGAGTTCCCGCTATTGAAAAGGGTAAGGAATTTGGATTTGAGGAGTAGGAAGGGATTATCATTGTTGTCATTGTTGTCATTGTTATCTTTGTGTTCGGGTTATACGACAAAATGATAACCTGACAACTTTTTCCTTTTATCTTATTTCTTTTTCCCTTTATCTTGTCTCCTGATTCCTGTCTCTTGACTCCATATATTTCCCTACCTTTGCCCCGATATTAGAATCGCAACTAAATCTTAAAAAAAATGAAAAGAGTAACTTATTTATTATTGGCTATTGCTATTGCAATGGGCTTTAACGCCTGCGACTGTCAGGAAGAAAAAGAAGACAAAGCTATGACAAAAGCAATTGACCTTGAGAACATGAATGCCGGTGTAAAGCCTGGCGACAACTTATTTGAGTACGCCAATGGCGGATGGATAAAAAACAATCCTATCCCACCCGAACACAGTCAGTACGGCGCTTTTACAGTTATTTACGAAGACAACCAAAAACAGCTTCGTAGTCTGGTTGAAGAAGTATCTGCTGAAAAAGGCACAAAAAAAGGAAGTGTAAACCAGAAGATCCGCGACTTTTATAATAGTGGAATGGACACTGTAAAAATTGAAGAACTTGGCATCAACGCAATTGCTGAGCGATTGGACAAGATTGAGAGTTTAAAGACTAAGGAAGATGTTCAAAAGCAAGTGGCAATTATGCACCGCAGTGGAAGTTATCCTTTGTTTTATTTCTTCGCACAGGCCGACCAGAAAAACAGCAGTATGGAAATTGGCAACTTTTATCAGGGTGGATTGGGAATGCCCGATGTGGATTATTACCTAAGTGACAACGAAAGAATTGTTGGTATTAGGGATGCTTATACCATTCATCTTAAGAAAATGTTTTTGCTTAAAGGTGAAAATGAAAAATTAGCAACTAAGAATGCTGCCACAGTTTTAAATATTGAAACCGATCTGGCAAAAGTTTCCAAAACACGTCTCGAACTCCGCGATCCTGTTGCCAACTACAATAAAATGGATTTATCGCAATTAAAGGACTTGTCACCAAACTTTAACTGGGATGTTTATTTTACTAATCTTGGCTTAGAAAACCCCGGCGAAATGAATGTTGGCCAAACCGATTTTATTGCAGGAGTAAGTAGCATAATGGACACTTATTCGGTTGAACAATGGAAAGCATATCTAACATGGAATTTATTGGACAACTCTGCTAATTATTTGAGTTCCGATATTGTGGAGCAGAATTTTGACTTTTTTGGAAAAACCCTATCGGGCAGAGAAGAAATGCAACCACGTTGGAAAAGAGTTTTATCGACAACCTCAGGTGGATTAGGAGAGGCAATTGGTCAACTTTATGTTGAAAAATATTTCCCTGCTGAAAGCAAGGAAAGAATGCTTGTTTTGGTTGAAAACCTCAGAAAATCTTTCGCTCAGCGAATTGAGCAACTTGACTGGATGAGTGATGAAACTAAAATAAAAGCCAACGAAAAACTGGAAACAATTACTGTAAAAATTGGCTATCCTGACAAATGGATAGATTATTCAAAACTTGAGATAACTGACGGAAATTATTATAAAAATGTTAGTAATGCCAGAGAATTTGAGTTCCAGCGCAATCTCAATAAAATTGGCAAACCAGTTGATAAAACTGAATGGGGAATGACACCTCAAACTGTTAATGCCTACTACAATCCAACAAATAACGAAATTGTTTTCCCTGCTGGAATTTTACAACCACCTTTCTTCAACAAAGATGCCGACGATGCAGTAAATTACGGTGCTATTGGTGTGGTTATTGGTCACGAAATGACCCACGGTTTTGATGACATGGGCCGCCAATACGATAAAGATGGAAACCTCAACGACTGGTGGACTGCAGAAGATGCCGAAAGATTTACAAAAAAAATAGCAAAGTTAGAAACACAATACAATAATTACAAAGAACTCGACACATTGAATGTAGATGGTAAACTTACCATGGGCGAAAACATTGCCGATCTTGGTGGTTTGAATATTTCTTATAACGCACTGCAAATGGCCTATAAGGGAAATACTCCTAAGCCAGTTGATGGCTTTACTTCCGACCAACGTTTCTTTTTAGGCTATGCTTCACTATGGCGCCAAAGTATCCGCGATGAGGAATTGATGCGCCGCCTAAAAGAAGATGTGCACAGTCCTGGCGATGCAAGGGTAAACATTGCACCATTTAATTTGGATGTATTTTTGAAGGCATTCGATATTAAGCCAAATGATGCACTTTTTATTCCTGAAGAAGACAGGGCGTATATTTGGTAAAAAGAAATTGAGTAATGAAATTATGGAGTGTTGAATAAGGAAATTCCTTCCAACACTCCATTTTTGTTTTCTTTCCAATTTTACTGCTGCGCGGGCAATGTCATTAAGTTAAGAATTGTCACGTCATTACCAGTGACAAAGGAGTGCGGCAATCTCTTAAAATGCGCAGATATCCAGAAGATTGCTTCATCGTCCCTCCTCGCAATTACGGGTTTCGCCTCAGTATCTCGCACTAGTTTTTGAGTTCAAGTCTCCAAAAACAAAGTATCCAAATTTTGTTAGGCTCGAGCATTTTGATGAACTGGACAAACAACTAAAAACATGGTTATTGGAGGCCTACAAACTTGATCTGAACTAATGCATTTTTAATATCTTTACCTTTTTAATAAAATTAGCATTCAAATCATATTTAAAAAATTTACCATGAAAACAAAGACTATACTTTTTCTTGTTTTAACATTTATTTTCAGCAGTTTAATTAGTTTTTCTCAAGACTTTAAACCTACTGACAAATTACCTCAAGATCCTTTTGTAATTACAGGAAAACTAAAAAACGGTATTAAATATTATATACGTCAAAATGCAAAACCTGAAAAGCGTGTTGAGTTCCGTCTTGCCTTAAATGCAGGCTCAATTTTAGAGGATGAAGACCAGCAAGGCCTTGCACATTTTATTGAGCATATGTGTTTTAACGGCAGCGAAGACTTTGACAAAAATGAACTTGTAAGTTATTTGGAAAAAACCGGTGTTGACTTTGGTGCCGACCTTAATGCTTATACAAGTTTCGACGAAACCGTTTATATGTTTCAAATGCCAAGTGATAGGCAGGGACTAATTGATTCGGGATTCATGGTACTCGAAAACTGGGCTTATAAAGTTAGTTTCGAGAATGAGGAAATTGATAAGGAAAGAGGTGTGGTAAAAGAAGAGTGGCGAATGGGTTTGGGGGCTCAGGAGAGGATGATGAAAACCTATATTCCTATACTTTTTGATGGTTCGCAATATGCAAACAGACTGCCAATTGGCAAAATGGATATTATCGACACAGCCCATTACGATGTTGTAAAACGCTTCTATAACGATTGGTACAGGCCTGATTTAATGGCTGTTATTGTTGTTGGCGACATCGATCCCGCTTATGCGGAAGAACAGATTAAAAAACATTTTAACAAAATAAAAGGCCCTAAGAAACCAAGGGAACGTATTAAATTTAAAATACCTGACAACGAGAAACCACTAGTTGCCATTGTTACCGATCCTGAGGCAACTATGAATATGGCAATGTTACTTTTTAAGCACGAAAAAAAGGAAACACTAACCAATGCCGACTACAGAAATAATCTGCTAATAAATTTATATGTGGAAATGCTGAATGCAAGATTGTTTGAGATAACACAAAAACCGGAAGCACCAATAATGTACAGTGGAGTTAGTTTTGGTAGTTTTATAGGTAGATCCATCGACACTTATTCGTTATTCGCACTGCCAAAGGAAAATATGACCAATGAAGCTGTTACTCTTTTGATAGAAGAGAATGAAAGGGTAAAGCAGTTTGGTTTTACTTCTGAAGAACTTAAAAGGCAAAAGGCTCAAATGTTAAGTCAGTTGGAGAAAGCAATTCAGGAAAAAGACAAAACCGAATCAAAGATATTTGTTCAGGAATATTTGAACAATTTCCTTGAAAATGAAGCCTTCCCCGGTATTGAATACGAAGTGACACTTTCAAGATCGTTAATTCCTGAAATTACTGTTGAAGAAATAAATACACTTGCTGAAAAACTCATTACTGACAATAATATGATCGTACTTCTTACAGGTCCTGAAAAAGAAGGAGTAAATATTCCAACAGAAAAAGAAATAATTGAAGTAATTGCGGCTGCAAAAGCAATAGACCTTACTGCTTACGAAGAAGAAGAAATTGCTAACAAACTAATTGCTGAAGACCTTGTGGGAGGACTGGTAATTGAAACAACAGAAAATGAAGAATTTGGTTTTACACACATGAAACTGAGCAATGGCGTTGAAGTTACACTGAAGCAAACCAATTTCAAAAATGATGAAATATTGATGACAGCCATTGCCCCCGGAGGTACTTCGGTTGTTGAAGATGAAGATTTTATTTCAGCATTTTTTACCTCACAAATTATGGGTATGAGTGGTTTGGGCGACTTTAATCAGGTAGCCTTACAGAAATTTATGACAGGTAAAAATGTTAGCGTTGCACCATATTTTGGGGAGTTAACTCAAGGCATTAATGCAAACACTGTAAAAAAAGACCTTGAAACTATGTTCCAACTTACTTACCTGAACTTCACGGCAGCCAGAAAAGATACCACTGCATTTATGACTTTCAAATCACAAATGAATACCCAGTTCAAATTTATGATGTCGAACCCACAAATGGTTTTCATTAAGGAATTCAGGGAGTCGGCGGTTTCGAATAGCCCAAGGATAGTTGTACTGCCAACAGAAGAGCAAATCAACGGAATAGATCTTGACAAATCATATAACTTCTATTCAAATGCTTTTGGAAATGCAACCAATTTCAAATTTTTTATTGTTGGAAGTTTTGAAACAGAAGAGATAAAACCATTGATTGAAAAGTATTTGGGAAGCCTCCCTGTTGAAGGTGAACCAACAAAATGGGTTGACCGTAATATTACATTCCCTGAAGGGATTACTGATAAAACTATTAACAAAGGAACCGAGCCAAAAAGCATGGTTGGATTTATGATGAACAACGATTTTGAATACAACATTAAAAATCGCCTAGAAATTCAAATGCTGGTAAAAATACTAAGCATCCGCTTACGCGAAAACATGCGCGAAGATCAGGGTGGTGTTTATGGGGTACAAGTACAACAAAATACAAGTCTCTATCCAAAACCTGACTATAATATTTATGTTTTATGGGGATGCTCGCCCGACAATGTTGACACACTTGTAAATACCGTTTTCACTGAAATGGATTTCCTAATTGAAAATGGGCCGGGAGACACCAACCTTGAGAAGGCTGTTGAAACATATTTAAGGGATTTGGAGAGCAATCAGGAAGAGAACAAATATTGGCTCAACAAATTAAAAGATAGTCAATGGTTAAACACTGAATTGCAATCGGCGGACAAATTAACGGAATTGGTTAATGCCATCTCAAAAGAAGACCTTCAAAAGGCAGCCATTAAGTACTTTACAAAAGACCATTATTTAAAAGTAGTGCTGAGACCGGAAGAATAAAATGGATATAAGGAAATAAGGGCATAGGGGCAGCATTCCCTATTCCCCCTATTCCCTATCTCCAGATTAAAACCACGGAGAAACTCATGGGTTTGTCATATTTCCCTAATTAAATTATTTTTGCCCCCATGAAAAAATCAAGCTGGATTCTAAAAAAGATGGGTTGGGATATTAAAGGCCGCATACCAGACGATATAAAAAAAGCAGTACTTATTGTCGCTCCACACACAAGTACCTGGGATACTGTAATTGGCAGGTTGGCATTTTGGCACTTGGATCACGACATTAAAATTTTAATAAAAAAAGAGGCTTTCTTTTTTCCATTGGGAGTTATACTTAGAAAAATAGGTGGTATTCCGGTTAACCGGAAAAAAAATATGAGAATGACTGAATCGATTGCGAAGATGTTTGATGAACACGATGAATTAATTCTTGTAATTACCCCTGAAGGCACACGAACCCGTGTAAAAGAATGGAAAAAAGGATTCTACCATATTGCTCGTATTGCAAATGTCCCAATTGCACTTGGGTGGATGGATTATACAGACAAAAAAGGAGGAGTTGCTAAAATGTTCTATCCAACGGGTAATATGGAAAAAGACATGGCAGAAATAACAAACTTCTATAAAGGACTAAGAGGCAAGCATCCCGAAAGGTCTACTACTATTGCACTTCATTAAAAATAATAGGCTATATTTAGCCTTATAAATTTTTCTTGAAAATTATCTTATTGTAATTATCATTATTCCACACATTCATAATTTCCTTGAAATCATCATAATTAGATAAATCAATTGTCTTCTTCTCAAACTTTATCTCCTTGGTGATTTTAATTCCATTTTCCAATTTTTCAAAACTAATTAGTGCGTATCCGGCATCATTTTTAACCTCAATATTTTTTGCTGTCGTAACTAGTTTTAAATCATCAGGAAAAGTCAAAGTGTAATCATATCTTTCATGAATTGTCTCTGGAATTTCAAGCACCGCTGAGCGTTCAGAAGTCAGGAGATTAATATGCCAGCCATTTACTCCACCACTTACGTAAGGAATCTCAAAACTCAAATAAGTATTAAAATTTTTAAATGGTTCAGTTTTACTTATTGCTAAATGAGAACTACTTACTTTCTGGGTTAGTTGATCAATTTTGACGGTAGTGATATCCTTTGAAGATATGCCTCCCTTAACCACAGACTTGACTTTTGAATCGTCATCATAAATCGTAAAATATGGATTGGCATTAGCCTCCAAAACCAACTGCAATTTAGCGTTTAAACTATCTGAATTATAAAATTCAAATTCACCCATTGCAAATATTTTAGCCATTTTTGGTTCAACAGAAAACTTCTTTAAACTTTCAATATTTTTGTCAAGCAACAAAACTGTTTTGTCAGCAATACTGAAAATCAAATTCTGCTTATCTGTATGAATTGCAGATAAATAGACTTCGCCATAATCATCTAAATTCATCCTTACGAGGAACTTATTAAATCCTAAAATATTTCCAATTTCCTTATTGTAATAGGCATTTGGAATTACTGCAACAACATCAGTTTTAATGTTTGCTTTAGTCAATAGAGTATTTAAGAGTATTGCCTTTTCCAGATGAGTTCCCTTATTGGAATTCCAGGTTTCAATGGCAGTTCGGCATTTAAAGCCAGTGTATTTCAAAGGTACATTTAAGGTTTTCAAATCGCTAGAAACTAACTTCTGCAACTCTAAAGCAACTGCTAACTGATCGGTATTGTTTGCCATAACATCAGCAACAACTTTATCCATTTCTTCATTGGTAGTAAATTCAAAAGCCGGCTGATTAACAAAAAAGTCATAGGCCTTTTTCAAATCTTTGGCCGTGCTAAAAATTAATCTAGGAGAACTTAAATGATCCTTCTCCTGATAATAATCCTTTGAGTTTGCCGGAAGCGAATAAAATTTCCAGGAATAAACAACCTTATCTTTTTCAGTTAAAACTAAGTGCTCTCCTTCAATATTCAATAATTCAAAATTTAAAGATTTATTCTCTGGTACATTCACTTTTACAGTGAGTTCCTTAACTGGAGAAGTCTCGTACAAAACAAAATTATCCATAAGTTCAGGATAATATCCTGCTTTGGTAGTGATAGTGTAATCCAGATAAATAGTTGTGCCAACTTCCAGCCCTGTATGCGTTACAACCATTTCCATGATATTATTGTAACTTGGAGCATCAGTTGAAAACCTTGGCAGAACCTTATTAAAAGCATTGTCAGGAGTAACTATCTTCTTTCCATCAGCCATGATTGTGTAGGCCGAATTAATTTTTAAGGTCTGGAAATCAGTATTGTAAACAATAAATGTTTCGCCATAAAGTCTGTGAAAGGAGTAATGACTCAGAAGTTTTACTTCTTTGGAATAATGAAAGTCGATGCTTCCATCTGGCTTAAGAGTGTATTCTTTAAGTATTTTTAAATACTCGGCATCGGCCTTTTCATTCTGTGAAAAAGAGATGTTTATTATTGAGATGCAAAATATTGCTAAAATTAATTTCTTCATCTTTTAAATTTTTTGATTGCTTAGTTTTTAAGATCAATAATAATTGGTGTTTCTGCAAATTTCTTCTGATTGCTGACTGCTTTTTTGTAGGCTTCCCAGTCTTCTGCTTCGTAAATTCGTTTAGCAAGTCTTACCTTCTCAGCAATCACCAACGACTTTCCATTAAGTTCAATATTTCCCTCAAAGGAGGAAATATCATCGCCCACACTTTTATCATAATCATATGCAATTAATTTCCCCTTTTTTGGAAGTTTTATTGTTTCGTTAAGTTCAACCAATCTCGAACATCTATCCCTAAAACTGTATTTCCTGTCGTTGTAGTCTGTGTTTGCATACATATGCGACATTCCTCTTTTAAAAAGATTAGCAGCAACAAAAGGAGTAAAAATGATTTCTTCCTCTGTTACTATGGCGTAGTCAGGAATAATATATTTAACAGTTATGTGAATGTAATCAGCCTGATACTCATAAGGTTTACCAAAGTCCATTTCAATAATTTCTGCCTGTGGCGAAACTTTTAATAATTCTCTTTCAACAGATTTTTTCCATTCTGTTTTGTAATTGCTGGTAAACATCCTTCTAATCGATGCATCGGATTGTCCTTCAGCGGTAAGTAAAAATTCACCTTTTAAAGTCCCATCGGCAAGGATCTCTGATTTACCATTAATTCTAAAAAAATGATTTTCAGGGGCTGATATTGGTGTGATCATAAGATCGGCACCTTCGGGTACTCCCATTAAATAATTCTGCTGTTGCTCGGCACTGGACCAAAGTTCACGCAAGAAAGGAACCCAGGTAGGAT
>JAOZNY010000246.1 GCA_029933565.1 Bacteroidales bacterium | reverse complement strand
CACAACCTACAATTTGCAATCATTTTAAATTATCCGAGTTCAAAAATTCTTATTTTTACAATAAATAACCATTACTGAGAGAAGTTCGTTTTACATACCTGTTTGGTGTTATAAGAACACTTTTCAGTATAGTTAATGAAGAAATAAAGGTAAATAACCTTTACAACGTTGTTGTGCCTCATTGTGAAAAAGCCGACTGCACAAACAGCGCATTTGGTTTTTGCCGAAACGAAAGCCAGCGCAGAAAAAAAACAAAAGAGCTGTTTTTTGCCAACGCACTGACATAAATTGACAGTTTAATGAAAGATATTAATAAAATTGAAATCATCTAAAAATAATAGGAAAATGGATTTTCAGAATTTAGATGAATATTACAGCTACCTTGAAAACGATACTGATTTTAAGTATTTCGATTTAAATACGTATAAATACATCACAGCTTTACGAGATAAGACAGAAGACGAAAACACTAAAAAGTTGTGTTCCTTTGAATTGTTTTTTGCTGACTTTTCAATAAAAAAAGGTGTACATATTCCAAAATTTCAAAGTGGTGCAAACGCTTACCCAACATTAGAATTGTTTGACGATAATTTTGATTACATAAAAATAAGAGCCAACAACGTCAAAAATCCAAAGTATAAAGCAAAATACAATCATTTGCTTTGGTTAAGTCCAAAAAAACACATTGAATTTGCTAAACAAGCAATTGAAAACTACTTATCGCTTTTACAAAATTCTTCGTTTTCTGTTGATGATAATTTGCAATGTCTTTCGTTTGCCCAATATTTCGAAAACCTTTTTGTGTTGTGCCAAACAGTTAACTACAAAAAAGATGATGCTATAAATTATTTTGTTTCGCTTTTGGAAAGTCAAAAACTAAATGAATTTACTAAATATTCCTTAATGGAATTTATAGTTACAAATGGCAAAAAAATAGATTCTTCGATTACTCAAACATTTTACGACTATTCAAAGAAATCAATTAATGAACTAGATTCAAGAGTATTAGAAAGTTATTTAAATCTGCTTGTTATTCTAAGTCAAAAGCTAAACTTACCAACAAATGAATTTCACGAAAAATTAGGTGATTATCATATTTCACAATTACAAACAGAAAAAAATCAAGGGTTTATTGCTCATCATTATTATACAAACGCATTAGAAGAATACAAAAAAGCAAATAATAAAGAAAAAATTGAGCAAACAGCGGTTTTATTAGAACAAGCGAAAAAGACTATTGACCTTGAAAAAGTTTCTTTTGAGTTGGAAGACGAAAATTTCAATAAGGCTTTAAACAAATGGTGGGATTTTACTAAGGAAGAAACTACCCAACTAATTGAAAAAGGAAATGATAAAAATATCTACGGATATTTAATTTTAGAAAATTTGTTTCCTAAAGCAGCTACCTTAAACGAAGAAATTAAGCCAGTAATGCTCGACTTTGTTTCAACAATAACATTTGACATTAATAAAAACATCAGCAAAAATAAATCAGGTGTAATCAACCCTTATTCAATGCATATAGATAATTTTTCTATTCATCACATTTGGCTTGTCGTTTCAAAAGGAATTAAAAGTGGTAAAATTTCCTTTGAAAGTTTAATTGATTACTTAAAAAACAATTCTTGGTACGGTCACGATTTTACGTATTTAGATACAAACAACGAAACACAAGGCTTTAATTGGATTGAATTGCTTTCACCATCTCTTCAAAGTTTTTTCGTTCAAACAGAAATTGATATAAAAACAAATAGCCATAATCCCCAAGGCTACATTTTGGCAATAGACAGTTTGGTATTGAAATTTGAAGGTCTATTGCGTGAGTTATCAAGAATCATTGGTGCTCAGACAATAGAAATTAAAGACAGCGGTACAGAAGAAAGGATTGGTTTCGAAAAATTATTGGATAATGAAAAGCTAAAGGTATTGATTCCAGAAGACGATATTGCTTTTTTTAAATTTCTGTTTACTTCAAATGGAATGAATTTAAGAAACAACATTGCTCACTGTTTTTTTACCACCAAGAACTATACTTCAGCAGTTATGTTATTACTAATTGTTGCATTACTAAGACTTGGTAATTATAAATTTAAAACTAGAGAAAAAAATCCTGAATGATAAATCCAACACTACATATCCACACACATTGCCAAGTCGCACCAACCGACACGCTAGCCAAAACTTGGCAAAGAGTGTGCCTGCCCTTCCGCACGGACATAAAAAGAAACAACGAAGGCACAACAATGTATATAAAAAATAAGCGAGATAGATGTAACATCAAGGTTTGTAGTCCGTTTAAACTTTATCATAAATTGAAAATCTATGCCTCAAAATCGCCTATATTTTCATAGCCAACCAATACCAAAACTACCCAAACAACCCTTCAACCAATCCCCCATCGTGGGAAATGGTTTGCCCACTAACATAGCGCGAAAGTGGCGAAAGAAGCCATAATGCTAGATTAGCCATTTCTTCGGGCTTACCCATTGGTTTTATGGGCAGGTCTTTTTCAAAAAGTTGTTTTGCTTCTATCTCAGAGATACTAAGTTTATTAGATGTATTTTTATAAAGCCGTTTCATGGCAGCCGTTTCGTGATAACCCGGGGCTAACACATTTACTGTAATTCCTTTATCGGCTACTTCTCGCGAAAGTGTTTTTGCCATTCCAACTATTGCCGGACGCAGCGCATTGCTTAAAATTAAGTTTGGAACCTGCTGCTTAACCGAAACACTTTCAATAAATACTATCCTTCCATATTCTTGCTTTAAAAATAAAGGTATAATTTTCCTTATAAAAGATATTTTCCATTTAACAACATTGTTCCATGCAGTTTCCCAATCATCCATGCTTACATCAAAAAATCCACCAGCAGGTGGCCCTCCTGCATTTACCAATACTCCAGATAACTTTCTATCTCCTATTTTCTGAATTATTGCATACTGCAAATTATCGTTTGTAATATCTCCACTTATAATTTCAATGTTTTGGGGCTGTTCCTCTTTAAGTTGAACCAACTTTTCTTGAGTGCGGCTTACAGCAATTACATTGGCTCCCTCTTTGGCAAGTGCTAAAGAAATGGCTTTTCCAAAACCTGCTCCTGCCCCACCAACCACAAACAAACTATTTTTTATTTTTAAATCCATATAAAAATCCTTTCAGTTATTTTCTTTATTTCAAAAATAGACTTTTATTTTATTTTTATACTTCTTTGATAAATTAAAAAAACCAAAGATCAGGAGTTTTATTTTACCTACTTTTGCGGCCAATTTTATCGTAAAATGGAACATAATCAAAATCAGTTGGTCAAGGGTACAATAGCCATTGGCTTTTCGGCTATCCTTTGGGGTTTTGATGGGGTTGTGCTTACCCCACGACTTTTCAACCTCGACGTTTCGTTTGTTGTTTTGGTACTCCACCTCCTGCCTTTTTTGCTCATGAACATTTTTATGTTTAAGCAATACAAAAACCTTAAACTCTTTCTTCGTCAAGACTATATAACTTTTTCTTTAGTAGCATTGTTTGGAGGGGCGATAGGCACAATGGCAATTGTAAAGGCTTTGTTCCTGGTCGATTTTCAACAACTCTCTGTTGTGGTTCTTTTACAAAAACTCCAACCAATATTTGCAATTGGCCTTGCTGCTATTTTATTGAAGGAGAAAATAAGAAAACAGTTTGCACTTTGGGCCACTATTGCAATTATTGCCAGTTATTTCCTCACTTTTGGCTTTAGCCTTCCAAATATTTCCACCGAGAAAAACACAATTAATGCAGCACTTTATGCACTACTGGCAGCCTTCTCTTTTGGTAGTTCTACTGTATTTTCAAAAAAAATACTAATGAACCATAATTTTGTAACTGCTACATTTTTCAGGTATTTGTTCACAAGTATTATTATGCTGGTATTTGTTGTGGCAACAGGCAGTTATACCAAAATTGGAAATGTAACTAATGAAAACTGGGTGTATTTTTTGATAATAGGACTTACTACTGGTTCGGGGGCAATTTTTGTATATTACTACGGATTACGCAGGGTGAAGGCCATAGTGGCTACAATAAGTGAACTGCTCTTCCCCATTTCAGCAATATTTTTCGATTATATTATTAACGA
>JAOZNY010000245.1:2774-4113 GCA_029933565.1 Bacteroidales bacterium | reverse complement strand
AAATGAAAGACAGTAATTTATTATTAGGCATAAGCCTTGATATTGATACATTTAAAGCGCATTTGAAGCGTATTTCGAAAGATGGGTATAAACTGCATGAGCTTGATAAAGACTTGCTTTTGCAGAAAACGAGAGATCTTTACGATAATATTTTGAAGTTGGAAACATCAGTAGAGATAATATCTACTCAAATAAAAAAACCTGAGAAAGAAGTTGTTTTGCCTAAAAAAGAAGTCGTAAAAATAGTTGAAGAAACCATTGTTGAAAAGGAAATTACTAAGCCTAAAACCGAAGAAGTTGAATTGGATATTCAGCATGCTGAACCGTTAAGTTTTGAGAAAGAAGAAGTTATAATTGCAGAAAATAATGATAATTTAATTGAGGAAAGTAAGTCTGAAATTGAAGATCTACCAAAGGCAGTTGAAGAAAAAACAGAAGCAGTAACTACATTTCAGCAGGAATCAGGGCCAGACTTGTTCTCGACAAACCAATCAACAATTAGTGATAGATTTGAGGGCAAAGATGAAAAAAGTCTTGCCGACAAACTTCAACAGAGTAAGTTAAATGACCTACGTTCAGCAATTGGGATTAACGAAAAGTTTCTTTTCATTAATGAGTTGTTTAGTGGCGATATGGGGAAGTACAATAAAACATTGGATGAGTTGAATTCCATGCAGAGCAAAACCGGACTTGATACTTTTTTTATGGAACTAAAGATTGAAAAGCAGTGGAATGAGGAGGAAGACGCTTTTGTGAAATTTAAGGAGTTGGTTGACAGGAAGTTTGCTTAGTTTCTACTTAACAATGCTTAAATGCAAGAATGCGATAATGCTTAAATTTAAGAATGGACTCTGAAAAAAAAATAAGTTGTCATTTCGAACGCAGTGAGAAATCTCCCAAGGTAATTCTTCTTTATCCTAGAAAGGTTGTTGGATATTTATTTTTCTTTTTCTTATTTTCGGGCTTACTACTGAATGGACAAGATGTTGACTACGCCAGACATTGTCTTGAAAAATTAACATCCAAGAATTTTCATGGTAGGGGCTACATAAAAAATGGCGACTTAAAAGCAGCAAAGTTTGTTGCCGGTGAATTTGAAAAAAATGGACTTCAGCACTTTGGTAACGAATATTTTCAGGAGTATAATTTTGCAATTAATACCTTTCCCAGCCGGATAAAAATTAAACTTGATAAAACAAGCCTTATTGCCGGCAAGGATTTCGTTATTAGTTGTTCAAATTCTTCCACTAATGGTATTTTTAATCTTGTTTACATACCTGATTCCATTAACAACGATTCACTATTTAGGGAATATATTTTAAATAATTTATTTAATGAA
>JAOZNY010000245.1:1401-2674 GCA_029933565.1 Bacteroidales bacterium | reverse complement strand
ATTGCTTTTGTAAAAGGAAAAAAATATCCTGAAAAGTTTTTTGTTTTCACTGCTCACTACGACCATTTGGGAATGATGGGCAATAAAGCATATTTCCCGGGCGCAAATGATAATGGCAGCGGTACTTCCATGCTCCTTGATCTTGCCAGACATTATTCGCAAGCCGGAAACCAGCCCGATTATTCGGTTGCATTTATGGCTTTTAGTGGCGAAGAAGCCGGACTGCATGGCTCAAAGTTTTATGCTAATAATCCTTTGTTTCCATTGGGGAATATTAAATTGCTTGTTAATCTCGACATGGTTGGAACCGGAAGCGATGGAATAACTGTTGTTAACAGTAGTATTTACAAAGATTTGCTTGAACAGATGAGGACGATTAACGATGAAAAGGGTTATTTAAAGCAGATAAAAGAGAGAGGTGAATCATGCAATAGTGATCATTGTCCGTTTTACCAAAAAGGAGTAAAGTCGGTTTTTATTTATACCATGGGCAAAGAACACCTTGACTACCACACAATTTACGACGATGCTAATGATTTCCCTTTTACTGCATACAATGGGCTTTTTAAGTTATTAAACCAATTGGTAAAAGAACCTTTATAAAACTAAAAAATATGTCGAAACTTTTTATTGTACCAACTCCCATAGGCAACCTTAACGACATGACCTTTAGGGCGATTGAGGTATTAAAAACGGTAGATATTATTTTGGCAGAGGACACTAGAAATAGTGGAAAATTGCTTAAGCATTTTGAAATAGAAACGCGCATGAGTTCTTATCACATGCACAATGAGCATAAAATTGTTGAATCCATCGCTCAACGGATTGCAGAAGGAGAAACTATTGCCTTGATTTCTGATGCAGGTACTCCGGCAATTTCCGATCCGGGTTTTCTTTTAGTAAGGAAATGTGTTGAATTAAATATTGATGTTGAGTGTTTGCCGGGTGCAACGGCCTTTGTGCCGGCACTTGTTAACTCTGGTTTACCCAATGATAAATTTTTCTTCGAAGGTTTTTTACCCCATAAAAAAGGCAGACAAACAAGGCTAAAGGAACTTGCCGAGTTAAAACAAACTATTATTCTTTACGAGTCGCCCCACCGCCTAATAAAAACCCTTACACAACTTGCTGAGTTTTTTGGTGCTGAGCGAAAAGCATCGGTTTCGCGTGAGTTGAGTAAACTGCATGAGGAAAATGCTCGTGGAACAGTTCATGAACTTATTGAACATTTTGAGAAGAAGGTTGTAAAAGGTGAAATAGTTATTATAGTTGC
>JAOZNY010000245.1:0-1301 GCA_029933565.1 Bacteroidales bacterium | reverse complement strand
AAGCGAACACTTTTGTTCGAAATTCAATAAATGAATATATTCTAGACATACCATAAAACATATGTAAAGTGCAATAAAACAAGTATATAGAATTTATGGCACAGGTATTGTAAAAGAGTTTTCATAATTATAACAATAGAAATAATGAAAACTATAAAAATAACATCAATAATAGCCTTGTCATTCTTAATGTCGTTAGGGCTATTTGCCAACTCCAGCATTTTCGTAATGGAAGATGAAGCCTATATAAATGATATTCCTTTCAGCACTGAAAAGGTTTCGGCAAACTGTTTATACGAAATGGCTATGGCCGTAGACTTTGAAATGGAAGAAGAATCGTATATCGATGATATTCCATTTAATACTGAATGTGTTTCAATTAATTGTAGGTATATAAAAGCTTTTAATACTGATTTTGATTTACCTGAAGAAAATTACATTGACGACATCCCATTCAACACTAAAAAGGTAGCAAATAATTTGCTTTGTAAAAGATAAACAAAGAATTTGGTAAATAATTTTTTGTAACAATTGGTTTCATAATGATTGACCCGTAATAGAAATATTACGGGTTTTTTTTATTTTTGGTGGAACTATTAAAACATATTCTATAAATTTGAATTTTACTTTTTCAAATGTCGTTTACTTATAAATATCCTCGTCCTGCACTAACTGTTGATGCAATAGTTTTTAGGAAAACTCCTGATTTACAAGTTTTACTAATTCAAAGGTTAAACGAACCATTTAAAGAAATGTGGGCTTTTCCCGGAGGTTTTGTCGACATGGACGAAACTGTAGAGGTGGCCGTAGAAAGGGAATTGGAAGAAGAAACGGCACTAACTGGAATTGTTTTGAAACAATTTCAAACTTTTAGTGCAATTGATCGCGACCCAAGACACAGGACTGTTTCGGTAGTTTTTTATGGCTTTGCCAACGAAAAAGCGATACCAAAAGCTGGTGATGATGCTAAAAATGTTAGGTGGTTTGGTTTAGATAATTTGCCCAAACTGGCGTTCGACCACCAAGAAATTTTGGAAAAAATTGTTGAAGATAAATTGGTAGTATAGGTTGTCAAGTTTTCGTTGTTATCGAGTTGTCATGTTGAAATAGTACGAGAAAACTTATGAATAGTATTAATACAACAAAAAGTTATAAGTTACGGGTTATCTAAAAAGTTTATTTTTTGATAAAATCAGATTGTTCTAGAAAGTTATTAAAGAGATGGATTGAGGAACTTTAACAATTCGATAACCTTGATAACTCGATAACTATGATAACATTTAATAAGTAAAAACAATGTG
>JAOZNY010000244.1 GCA_029933565.1 Bacteroidales bacterium | reverse complement strand
ATATTCGAATTATTTTTTGCAGATCACAAAAAAAGAGCGGCCCCTGAGAAGAGGCCGCTACCAAAAACCAACAATTATGAAAAATTAGCAGAATTTTAATCCCGGCGTTTGGGATATCCGGGATAAGAAATTTACCTTTAAATTCTGCTGCAAATATATACCAGCAACCAATGCTCAAAAGTTAAGTAAGTTTAACAAGTGTTAATAAAAGTTAATTGCTGTAAATCAATACGTTGAAGTTCTATTTTTGCTCTATGTTAAAATGGTCATCAACCATAATATTTATAATTGTTACAATTGCTACAATAGGCCTGATGGTAATACAGGTTTATTGGATTAGAGATGCTGTAAAGGTGAAGCAAGCAGTATTTTTAAGGGATGTGCAACAATCGATGAGTCAGGTAGTTTTCAATCTCGATAAGATGCGGATAGAAAACCGTTTAAATAAGCAGCGTAAGAACTATCAACAGCAGCAAAACCTAAAAGCCATTAGAGATTCGCTCAATCAACTTTTTTTCAATGGCTTGGAAAATATTAATTCACAGACCGATCTTGACATTTTGCTACAATCAACCGATAAGGCCAACAGAGCCCTTTCGCAATTAACTATTAGTTTTTCGAAGGTAGATGCAGCGAGTTTTCTTTTGAACAAAAAAGAACTAATCAACACACTAATAAAGTCGGCACTGGCAGAAAAGAAAATTAATATTGATTTTGAATTTGGGATTTATAGCACAGCAACTAACTCAATTATCTTGCAGAAAACCGGTAAGTATCCTGATAAACTTGTAAACGAAAGTTATATTTATGATTTGTCGCCACTTGGCCCGGCCTTTGGTTATCCAAACAAACTGTTATTGTATTTTCCCAACGAAAAAAGATACGTACTTAATCAATTATGGTTGCTGTTATTAATTTCAATTATTCTTTTTATTGTAATTATTCTTTCGTTTTATTTCAGTATTCATACCATCAACAGGCAAAAGAAACTATCGGTCATGAAAAATGATTTCATTAATAATATGACCCATGAATTTAAAACACCAATATCTACAATTTCGCTTGCCTGTGAAGCCTTAAAAGACAGCGACATTAAAAAATCGGAAAGTCTTTATGATAATTACATAGGCGTAATTAATGATGAAAATAAGCGACTGAGCAGTATGGCTGAGCAAATACTCCAAACTGCTATTATGGATAAGGGGCAATTAAAACTAAATGAGGAGGAACTTAATATTCACGAACTTATTAAAGCGGCGATTGATAGTAAAAATATTCAAGTTGAAAGCAAAAAGGGCAAATTGCAAAGTAATTTACTTGCCTTTAATACACAGGTTGTTGGCGATAAAATTCACCTTACAAACGTGATAATCAATCTTCTTGATAATGCAATAAAATACAATTTGTCGTACCCTGAAATAAATATAAACACAGTTAACCGTAATGGCAGTGTTTTAATTAAGATTAAGGATAATGGTATTGGAATTAACAGTTCCGACCAAAAAAAAATATTTGAAAAACTCTACCGCGTTCATACCGGAAACCTTCACGATTTTAAAGGTTTTGGGTTGGGATTGAGTTATGTAAAAGCAATAGTTGAAATGCACAAAGGCGATGTTTCGGTTGAATCGGAACTGGGAAAAGGAAGTATATTTACAATAAAATTACCTATTAATAAATAAATCATGAGCGAAAAAAATACAATATTACTTGCAGAAGATGATCAAAACCTTGGCGGAATACTTAAATCGTATCTTGAAGCAAAGGGTTTTCCGACTAATTTAAGTGTGGATGGGAAAGAGGCCCTTGAAAACTTTAAAAGGGGTGAGTTTGATTTCTGTATTCTTGATGTTATGATGCCCGTTATGGATGGGTTTACTTTAGCCAAGGAAATCAGGAAAATAGATAAAGATATACCAATATTGTTTTTAACTGCCAAAGCCATGCAGGAAGATAAAATAATGGGATTTGAGGCCGGTGCCGATGATTATTTGACCAAACCCTTTAGCATGGAGGAATTGCTAATGCGCATTAAGGCAATATTGAGAAGGTATAATGAGGCAAACGAAAAAAAGCCGGACAATAGCATTTTCGAATTTGGAAACTATACTTTTGATTACAACCGACAGATATTATTAAACAATTTAAAAGAGCAAAAACTTACCTCAAAAGAGGCAGAGTTGTTAAAATTACTGTGCGAAAACATTAATAATGTGCTCGATCGCTCAGTGGCGCTAAATAAAATTTGGTACGACGATAGTTATTTCAATGCTCGGTCAATGGATGTATATATCACTAAACTAAGAAAGTACCTTAAGGAAGACGAGTCTGTCAACCTTATAAATGTTCATGGCGTTGGATTTAAACTTGTAGTTAGCTAGGGGTTGTTAGCATAAAAATACGTCTTAATAAAATCATATTTCAATTAAAATTTAATACTGCCTGATGAGCAAATATTTTTGGGCACTATTAGTGTTTTTTAAGTGCTAATAATTAATAAATTTGCTCCCCTTAAAATTATAAGACATGAAGGATTTAATTTCGATGAACCCCAATCCGGTAGTTCAATATTTGAACAAGCCCTCTACAGAATTTACCAAGCAAGACCTTATCAGATATATTGAGGATAACGATATTGAGATGGTTAATTTTAAATATGCTGCTTGGGATGGGAGATTAAAAACCCTAAATTTCATTATTGGAAGCAAAGATCATTTAGACAATATTTTAACGGCCGGTGAACGTGTTGATGGCTCAAGCCTTTTTCCCTTTATCGAAGCTGGATCTAGCGATCTTTATGTTATTCCTCGCTATAAAACGGCGTTTGTTGATCCTTTTTCAGAAATACCAACATTAAATATTTTATGCTCTTTTTACGATCGTAATGGAAAGCCATTTCGGGGAGCGCCTGAGTACATTCTAAAGAAAGCCCACCAATCGTTTATGGATAAAACAGGTTTCGAATTTGAAACCATGGGTGAGTTGGAATATTATATTATTAGTGAAGATGAAGGACTGTTTAAGGCAGAAGACCAAAAGGCCTATCACGAATCTTCACCATTTACAAAGTGGAATGGATTCCGTACCGAAGCAATGAAGTTGATTGCCGAATCGGGTGGGATGATAAAATATGGACATTCAGAGGTTGGTAATTTTACCAAAAACGGAATGGTTTACGAGCAAAATGAAATTGAATTTCTTCCTACTTGCGTTGAAGATTCTGCCGATCAGCTTATAAAAGCAAAGTGGATTATCAGAACATTAGCAATGCAATATGGTGTTACTCTTACATTTGCTCCTAAAATTACTGTGGGCAAAGCAGGCAGCGGATTACATATTCATACCCGAATAATGAAAGATGGCAAAAACCAGATGATTAAAAATGGGGTTTTAAGCGAGACTGCACGAATTGCTATTGCCGGATACATGGAACTTGCACCTTCGCTCACTGCTTTTGGAAATTTAAACCCTACATCATATTTTAGGCTTGTACCGCATCAGGAAGCACCTACTAATATTTGCTGGGGCGACAGAAATCGTTCAGTTTTGGTTAGGGTGCCATTGGGATGGACTACACCAACAAATATGATTCATGCTGTTAACCCGCAGGAAAGTGGGGGTAAAATCGATTTCTCGGATAAACAGACAGTAGAATTGAGAAGCCCTGACGGATCAGCCGATATTTATTTATTGTTAGCTGGATTAACAATTGCAGCACGAACAGGTTTTGAGTTGAAAAAACCACTTGAACTTGCAGATAAAACTTATGTTGATATTAATATTTTTGATGATGAATATAAGGATAAGTTGACCAATCTCAAACAACTCCCAGCTTCATGTGTAGAATCATCTAAAAAACTGCTGGAACATAAAGAGATATATTGCAGGGACAATGTTTTTCCTGAGGAAGTGATTGATCGATTGGTAAAGCAACTGTCTGAATTTAATGATGAAGGCCTCATACAAAAAATCCAAAATGATGAAGAAAAGGTAATGGAGTTGGTTACTAAGTATTATAACTGTGGGTAAAACTTAAATACGATAAAAGAAAAGATCAATAATTCAAGAACTATATTTCAGCATTATAATATTTCAAATTTAACTTCTTCAATCCT